>JACQYS010000011.1 GCA_016208105.1 Desulfovibrio sp. | reverse complement strand
GCCTGGCTCCTCACCACACAATTCGGCGGCTGCTACTGGCTGGCTCTGGTGGTAATTGTTCAAGATGCCGAGGGAGAAATCATCCCCGGAGCTGTGATGTTCGGAGTTGCCCCAGGAAATCCGTAAAAATCAACGGGCTGATAGATATAAAAATAAAATGCAGGACATTCAGGTGGGCATCGTTCCTTCATACGAACTACTGTTCTGAAGATTACCATATTGTCGGGTACATGCTCACGGCCGACCCGACCGCATCCATGGCGACCGCCCGAAGAGAGCCCTTGCAACTCCCCCTGTTCGGACTCTCCGGCAGCGTTTCTTCGCTGACGATTCCAGACAGATACTACGGATATTCTGAAAAATTACCTCTCCAGGAGGGAGAACTGACAGGAACCGCCTATGCAAACATTTGCGAACGGATTCAAGAGACACCCTACATAGACAATCAAAATCCCATCTACGTTGACATTTATCATAAGATCAACGTTGTGCGGAGCACTCCGCAGCATTTCCACACCCTTTAGTGCACCGTGTTTCCATGAAGTGATCGAAATACAAGAGAATGAGACGGTGGACTTCGTCCTCTTTCAATTATTGCTCTGGCTTATCAGCGGGACGCTGGCTTTAAATCGCAAGATTTTGGAAAATGAACACACCAGCCTCAACCAGTATCTCGCATGCACCAGACTTGCGCCGCTTCACAAAAATCTGGGGACAAGAGGCAGAAGCAGCTTCAAGATGAGCGCGGATGCCGCCATTTCCGTGGCGAACACCAGCGCATTGAACCATTTGCCGGTTTTCGGCGTCGCCAGCGTGGCGATAACCAAAAAGAGTATGAAGCTTAGAATTGTCGCGGCGATGAGACCGGAAAAGAACACCCCGAACTGCACCGAGATGCGTATGCCGTCCATGGTTCCGGCTAGATGAAACGCCGCGAACACGATGACGTACGCTATGATCCTGCGAATCATCATGTTGTCTTTCGGTGTGTTGTCCACGGTGCTCTCCGGGAGGACTTCGTCCTCCTTTTATTTTTGCGCTGTCTTTACGGCGTACGTCAGTTCCGGATCGCGGTCATGAGGAAAATGGTGAACATGCGGTCCTGGCCGTTCTGCGTCTTCTTGGCCACCTGATGGGCCTCGCTGAAGCTAACCGAATGAAACCCCGCCTTCTCGAACACCTTGCGCAGCCAGTCGCGGTCGAACCCGTTGTGGTGGGCGTGCATGTCCGTGCCGTGGAACTCCCCGTCGTCTAAGTCCAGATCGGCCATAGCCACGGTTCCGCCCGGGCGGAGCATGGCGTGAAAAATCGCGGCCGCTGCCGAAACGTCCTCCACATGGTGCAGCACCATGGACCCCGTGACCACGTCGATCACCGGCAGGTCGTCCGGGGTGGCCAGGTCCACGTTCCACTGCCACAGCTGCACGTTGTGCTTTGGTGAGGCCGCAAGCTTGGAGCGCAACACGTCGAGCATGGCCTCGGATTCGTCAGCGGCTATGAGCATGCCCACGTGCGGCGCCAGTGCCAGGCTCACCAGTCCGGTCCCGGCGCCGTAATCCAAGAGCGTGGTCTGCGGTGTAAGGGGCAGGGCTTCGAGCATGGCCGCGGAGATGGCTTTGGCCACCGCCACCTTTCGCGGGTCGTCGTCCCAGGTCTTGGCTTTGGCGCTGAAGGCGTCTGTCATGATGAATCCTTTACTGCTTGAATTCATACCAAGGTCGGACAGGGGCGGTCGCCTTCCCTTGCCCACGGGCATCTGCTAGAATAAGAAAATGTCAGAATACCTATGGATACTGTTCGGAGTCCTGGCCATCACCGTCGCCCTGTCGATCGCATGGTACATCCTCGCTCAACCCCAAGGAAGCATTAACGTCCGGGTGGATTTCGACCACTACAAGGACCGGGAGGGACGCTAAGCGGTCCCCTGCCCTACTGCGTGGAGAACACCAGCACCATCTCACACGGCCCCACCGTGGCTGGAGGCGCGGGCAGATCCGTGACCTGGGCCACCGTGTCCATGGCCGATTTGTCGAAAACCTTCATGCCGGACGACTTGACGAGCTTCGCTTTCGTAAGCTGGCCTTCCGCCGATATGCTTATCTGGACCCGGCAGGCCAGCTTCTTGCCCTTGGCCTCTTGAGGGTTCTGCCACTTCTTCATGATGATGTTCTCAACCATCTCGGCGTACATTTCGTCGGTCGGCTCCGAACCGGTTTGCGCCGTGGCGGACATCGTCGGGGACAGGAGGCACAGGGCCAGAAAGAGCACGGCAAGCAGCGGGGCGTTCTTCACGGGAATCCTCGGGAAGGTGGTATGGGTATGCATACGCCCTTTTATCCACGATTATCGGTTATTATTCAACCCATTACCGTAAAACACGGGCAAAAATGAAATCAGACCCGGCCGACATGACGACCCGACGTTACCTCCCGAACCTTGACCGGTTCCTTGTTTGTGATACCAAGAATCCGGGTCCGTCATCTGCTGTTAGCTTGCTGTTCCCACCACACTATTGACCAACCTCTAGGATCAGATCGGCGGACCTCCTTTTTCGCACATCCAAAGCCCGTCTCCCGTGAGGCGGGCTTTTTTGCCCCCCTGAGGAAGTGATGCCTGTTCTCCTGGATTTTCTCCCAATGGTTATGGAGCTAGCAGTGAAATATGTATCAGCTCTGTAAGCAAAAAGGGCGGCAGGGATGCATTATCCCTACCGCCCTGTCCGGCCAGCCAAATGGGTGCGCACATCACCTCAAGTTTTGAGCGATGCCCTGCGATATATCCTGCTGCGATTTCATCATGTTCCCGAGCATTGTGAACATATTCTGCATGTTTGCCAGATCCTGCTGGGTCTGCTGGGTGTTCGTCGTGGTACCTGTGGTGATATCCAGGTTGGGAGGCGTTGTCGGGTAAGACCCCATGGCCAAACAGATGGACGCGGAAAAAAGGAGCGAGCAGGCAAAGAAAAGAGATACGATGCGTTTCATAAACACCTCCGGGAGTGGGTTTCAAAACCTTGAACGGATGGTTTCTTCTGAAATAGCACTACTGGAGGTGCAGTCAAACGCGTTAAAACTATTTTACCACTTGGGATTACAGTATTATTTTAAAGGTAGGGTTGTTCTCGGTCAAAATGGGGGATTTCACGCATTTCAAGTTCGGAAAAATATGGTACGATACGGAAAACCCCGGAGGGACACATGGAATGCAACTTCTGCGCGGACCACATCACCCCGGAAGAACAGGGCGTCCACACGCTGGACCTCAGGTATTACTGGTGCCCGGCCCTGGGCACCGTGGTATTTCCTGAGTTCGATCTCTTCTGCTGTCTGGCCAGGCGCGCCGGCTCAATCCAGGACGAGCCGACCCAGCACTGAGTTCTTGGCTTATTGAGTACTTCTGGAATTATTCCAGGCTTAAGCTCTCACTTTTCGTGAGTCCGTCTCTCCTGTCAGCCCAAACACCCTTACCCGGCAAATCGCTCCCCGCCCTACCCGCCAAGCCTGCACACAATCTCAAACTCCTCCTTGGTGATGGGCATCACCGACAGCCGCGACCCTCGGCGCAGAAGCTCCATGCCTGCAAGGGCCGGGGTGCGGCGCATGGCCGCCAGGGGCACAGGGGTGGCGAATTTACCTACGAAGGCGACGTCCACCGAGAACCAGAGTGGCTTTTCCGGGGTGGACTTGGGGTCGTAGTGGCTGTCCTGCGGGTCAAAGGCGGTCTCGTCGGGGTGGGCGGCCCGCACCACGCGCATGGTGCCCACGGCCGAAGGCTCGGTCACGCTGTGGTAGAAGATGGCCAGGTCGCCCTCGGACATCTGGTCGCGGATGAAGTTGCGGGCCTGGAAATTGCGTACTCCGGTCCAACTGGTGGTCTGGCCCGGCTCCGCGGCCAGATCGTCTATGGAATAGCATCCCGGCTCGGACTTCAAGAGCCAATGGTTCACGGCCATTGCGGTCGCCTCCTGGCGGCTGGCGGGTAGAAGGGGTTCCTATGAATCCTCATACCACGTGGTTTTGAACAATCATCTTCAGGGGCGCTTTTTGCCAAGCGGGGTGCCCGCGCACCGCGAGCCTGCCAGAAACGCGTCCACCCGTGCGGCCAGCTCCTCCGGGAACTGGTGCATCATCCAATGCGAGCCGTGGTCGACCACCTCCAGGGTGGCCTGGCCGCCTTGCAGAAACTCGAGCATGTTCTGGCTGAGTTCGGGCGGGCAGACCCAGTCCTTCTTGCCGACCAGGAGAAGCACCGGAGCGCGAAGCTTCATGAGCCTGGAGGAGGTTCCGGGCCAGGTGCGCATGGCCTGGTACTGGCGGGCGAGCACGCTCATGTCCGGCGGGGCAATGCGGCGCCGCACGCGCCCGGACGTCTCGGGATGGGCGGACACCCAGCCGGTGGGAAACATGGTTTCCCGTATCTGGTCCAGACTCATTGTGTTCATCTCGTCAAGCACGGGAATGAGCGCGGCGGAGTCCGAGGCGCTGGCCACAAGCACCAGGGAGCACACCAGGTCCTGCCGGGCAAGCGCCAGCTCCTGGGCCACCATGCCCCCCATGGACCAGCCCAGAACGCCCGTCCCGGAAATCCCCATGGCGTCAAGCAGCCCGGCCGCGTCGCGGGCCATGCCGGCAATCGACACTTCCGCGCCGGGATCCAAGCGGGATTGCCCCATCCCCCTGTTGTCCATGAGAATGAGCCGATGCTTCGAAGCCAGAGTGTCTATGAACTCCTGGTCCCACATGTCCCGGGTCATGGCGTAGCCGGTGAGCATAAGAAGCGGTTCGCCCAGGCCCATGACGGTGTAGTCCACGGCCACGCCGTCCACCTGGACGGTGCCGGAAACGACCTGGGGCTGCACGGCGGGCTTGGCCGCGCAACCGGCCAGGCCCAGAAGCAGGACGAAAACCAGGGCGAGCCTGGCCAGAGGACTCTGGTAAAGCCTGTAACTCATGGGTGGCCATCCGTATGTATCTGGTTCATGCATCTGCCTCCGGGTGTACTGGCGAGAGTTCACCGGCCTCACTGCGTACCAACCTGCGATGCCAGATCTTGCGCCAGTTCCATAAGCATTCCGCCCTCTTCGAGCCCATCGATAAAGCGCCTTGGAATGCCGGACAAGCCTGTCTGGGCGCCCGACAGGGCCCCGGACAGGATGGTGCGGGCCTGGTTCTGGCCCCCGCCGTTCACGCTGTGAAGCACAGCCGCCTCGAAATCATCGCCGAAGCGGGCCGCCAGATAGTAGGCGGCGGGGAGCTGATGGTAGATGGCGCAGGGCATGCCGTACACAAGCGAGACCTTCCAGGCAGGTTCGATGCGGATGTCCGGGTCAACGGCTGCGGCAGCCATGTAGGACGGCGACAGGAGCGCGTCCGGGGAGGCGAAGCGCCCGGCCCTGGGCGGATCGGGGTCGCCGGGGCGCGGCGGTTGCAGGTTGTCGCGGGTTACGGCGTGAAAGGGCAGCTGGCCGTCCTTCACCAGGCGCATGAGCTTGCCCGAGAGCTGGCCGTCGAGCTTTTCGCCTCGAACCAAGAGCCCCAGCACCGAGCAGAAGGCCACGGAAAGCGAGACCACCAGGTCGTCGGCCTGGGTCAGCACCACGTTGTCCGCCACGTGGGAGGCGAGTTTGGCTGGCTCTGTGGCGTACCGCACGGCGATGGCCAGGGCGCGCTCGATGCCCTCGGTGGTGTCGGCCGGGCCGCCCGTCTCATCCCAGGACAGGTTTTGGACCACCCGGAGCCGGTAGGCCTCCCGGATGGACTGGCTGGTGTAGTTGCCGGGGCCGCTTACAGGGGTTCCGTCGAGAAGCGGGAACAGTTCCTGGTCCAGGCGGCGGCAGAAGTCCGCCCTGTCGTAGCCCCCGCGCGACACCAGGGACGACACCATGAGCTTTAAGATGAACCCGGCCTGGGAGAGCTGGCCGGCCTTCATGCCGTCGTGGTAGCGGCCGGGTTTGGGGTCGGTGTAGCCGGTTATCCAGTCGCCGTAGTCGCTGCGAAGCTCGCCTATGTCGTAGTACCAATGGGGCCCGAGGCCAAGGGCGTCGCCCACGAAGGCCCCCATGATGGCCCCCTGGGCGCGGTCGCGGATGTCTCTACCTGGCATGTGATGCCCTCCGTGATTTTGCACTCTCCGTTGCAACGGCCTAAGCATCGGACCTGGGGGATTTTTCCACAAGAAGGCCGCCATGAAAAGTGCCGGGGAGCCTGAAGACCGAACTGGGCCGGAACGGCGTGCCTTTCCTCCAAGGCTTGCGTACGAAGGGCTTCGACTCTTCGATGAACGCCACGAGGGGGCGCTCACTGAGGAGCAACAGTGCCGTATTCGAGATCAACAGCATCTAAGACGGATTCAGAAAAACGTACCCTTCAAAATCGCATCTGGAGGCGTTTTTCTTCGTCACTCGAACCCGAGGCTGCAAAAAGAGCCAGGATGGATCAGAGAGGCGTTTCTGCGATTCCAGCCATTTTTGAATCGGGAGAATGTCGATAAATGCTTAGCCTGAAGTGTGCAGAGACAAGCACGTTTCGCCAGCAGCAAACAGCAGAGTTGGAGTTCAAGCACAGCTTGAAGAAATCGACTGTCGCCTGAACAGGCACCGGGCGAATTGCCTTGCCCACTCCCCCCACTCTCCAGCGGCTGCTAATAAACTTGTTCATATCGGGCATGTAAAGTAACTCTTGCAACGCTTACACACTGTCGCCATTTTAACGATGAGGTGTTCATGTTCGCACGAGTCCCGCCCATGCTCCTGGCCGTCCTTCTGGTTGCCTCTGTTGGCCTGGCCTGCGCCCAGTCCGGCAAGGGGTCTGGCATGTCGGCCGACGCAAAGGCCAAGCTGGACGCCATTTGCGCCCGCACCGACGTCTACGGCTGCTACGCCAACAGCAAATACGGCTACACGGTCGCCTGGCCCAAGAAGCTCCTGACGGCCCAGGAGGAAGCGGATGACGGGGGCGGCAAGATGTTCACCTCGCGCGACGACAAGGCCAGCATGGCTTGCTGGGCCTACTTCAACAACGTGGTCCCGCCGCTGCAAAAGGGTTTCCAGGAGGCGCTCAAAGAGCCCGGCCTCCAGGTGACCTACAAGCACATGGGGCCGGATTTCTTCGTGGTATCAGGCATAAGGGACGGCAATATCTTCTACAGGAAGACGGTGAAGGGAAAAGAAGCCCAGGCGTCTTTCGAGCTGACCTACCACCCGTCCCTCAAGGAGGCCTTTGATCCGGTTGTCGGCGACGTGGCCAAGTCGCTCATCATGCACTAGTCTTGCGGAGGGTCCATGCACAAACGCTCAATTTTCTCAATTCTGGCGGCAGCTGTTGCGGCTGTGGCCATGCTGGCGGGCGCCCTCCCCTACGCCTGCGGGATCGCTGGGGCCCAGGCGCAGGAGCGTGCCGTTTCATATACGCGCATCGCATCCGGCGAATACCAGAACTTCGTCGTGAACTGGGACGAGAACACTGTTCCGGTGCTGTGCGCCCTGCTTAGCTTTCCCGCCCAGTACGCCGCCGTGTTCCATGCCGCTCCGGTGATGGGAGGCGCGCGCCCTTACGCTCCTTCGCCTCAAACATTCGAAAAGGAACAGGTTCTCGTGGTTGCCAGGGTGATGCCCGCCCCGGAAAACATGGACGCTGTCTTCACGGTGGAGCGCGTGGTGGAGAACGGGACGGAGCTTACCCTTTTCTACAGGTACACCGCGCCCACAACCAGGGCGACCTACACGGTGAAGAACCAGCTGAGCCTCCTCATCCCGAAGCGCGCCTACACCAAGGTGAGCTTTTACGAGAACGGGAAGCTGGCGGGCGAGCTGAACACGGCTGCCGGGCAGTGGTGCGTTCCGGCGGTTGCCCCGCGCTGAAGAGGCCCCCCTTAAGGCCCGGACCACCTCCAAACTGATACGCCGCCGTACATCTCAAAAGAGGAGTCGGTCTGAACGCCCATGGTGTTTGCGCCCGCCCCGCCCTGCTGGGTCGTGGTCGCCCTGGAAGGCAGCAGGCTCGTTACATCATCCAGCACGCTGGGGATGCTCCCGGTTGCGCCCGGCAGCAGGGACGGCATGTCCGAGGGCGAATACATGATGAATGGGAACGTCTGGCTTCCCTGGTTGCCGGACTGTCCGTAGGCCCCCTCTCCGATATAGAAACCCGTCCAGGGCGGGAGAGACGATCCCCATGTCGTGGGTGCGGCTGCGCCGCCGGAAGGCAGCAGGCTCGTTAGATCGTCCAGCACGCTGGGAATCGTGCTGTTCTTGGCGGGCATCTGGGCGATAACCTCGTCGATGGACAGGAAAGGAAAAGAGGACGACTGCCCTCCCAAGCTTCCGGAAAACGGGGAAACGCCGCTCGTGCCGGATCCCTGTGGCGTGACGGCGTTCAGTAAACCTTCCAGCATGGCGTCGTTCCAGATTGACACACTGGTCCGGGAGTCGATGACAGGCGTGAGCCCTTCCATCACCTGAGTCAGGCCGGTCGCGGGCGACATCGCAAACACCAACCACAGCAAGGAGATTCGCAGGCTTTTCACAACCCACCCCCTGAAACGATGGTTCTTGGCTTACAACGTCACACATCCTCCACAAATCGAGGTGACAGCGGGCCAAACGCGACGAACAAGCTCGTGATGCCCGTGCCGACTCTTCTTGATACTGCCCTCATACTCCTTTTTTTCATGCAGGCAAGGCCTGCCGCGCCATTGGGGCCTGCCCCCGTTTCAGCGGCTGGAACCAGCAAGCGGGCTGTACAGGTGCTGGAAACCGTCCCCCGCCATAGCGGCCCTGGGCCAACAAACGAGCGCCCCAGGGCAATGTCTGGGGCGTTTTTTTGTGCGGATTGTGTCTGACAAAGGTGGACGCCGGCATGCGAGTCCGCGCCGGCAAAGGCCAGGGGTTTACGCCAAGGGGCACAGGCTCACTGTTTTGCACCGCGTTTCGGCGCCTGTTCGCAGTTTCTGTCCGGGCTCAAGCGAAACCCCTTCAGCGCGGCGCTGTCCGCGAGCGCCTCTTCGATGCCGCCCATGTGTTTGGCCAGGAGTTGCAGGACCTCGCGCGCGAAAGGCTCGACCGCGTCCGAAAGCCGGTAGTACGCCCAGGTCCTGCACCGCCGGTCCGTAACCACTCCGGCGTTCTTGAGGGTGGCCAGGTGGCGAGACACCGTGGACTGGGGCATGTTCAGGGCGTGGGTCAGGTCGCAGACGCACAACTCGCCCTGGGAAAGAAGGTTCACTATACGCAGTCGGGTCTCGTCGGTGAGGGCCTTGAAGAGGAGGGCGATGGACTTCATGCGCGCTCACTAATTTGCCCACGGCGTGAATGGCAAGGGGAAGTGTCCACAATCGGCCACGACCGCTCTCCCCAGGGGTGGTATTACGATTTTTTAAACTATTCGAAACGTAGAACGTGCCGGAATATATCTGAATTTTTAATCGCAAATCTCATTTCATACCGATTATGTCTATAATTCATTGTCAAAAATGAAACAGGCGTGATATGTAGGAACCCAAACTGTCTTCCATGAGGTGTGGTTCACGTTTTTAGTCAACCGAGGAGGAACATCATATGAAACGGGCATCCCTGTTCCTGGGCTTACTGGCGGTACTGGCTCTGACGGCCTGCGGCGGTGGTGGAGGGGAAAAGGTCAACGTGGCGGAGGTCACGTCCAAGCCCAAGGCATATGTCGGTTCCGAGCGTTGCAAATCCTGCCATCTTGAACACTTCGACTCCTGGATGATGACCCTGCACAGCCGGATGCTGGGAGACGCCCGCAAGGACAAGGACGTCATCATAGCCGACCTGGACCCAGCTACTATCAGGGCCGACCTGGCCAAGCTCCAGAACCTCAAGGTAAAACCCGAGGAATTCTACATCCCCAAGCCCGAAGAGGTGCTCTACACCATCGGCAGCCAGTGGAAGCAGCGCTACATCGTTGAGAAGAACGGCATGCTGGTGATAGCGCCCATCCAGTACAACTCCGACACCGGACGCTGGGTGAACTACAACGAGGCCACCTGGGACAAGAGCTCCTGGATACTCAAGTGCGGCGGCTGCCACGCCACCGGCGTGGACCTTCAGAAGAACACCTTCGAGCCGAGCGTGGGCTGCGAGGCCTGCCACGGACCAGGCTCCTGGCATGCGGCACTGCCCAAGGCCCAGGTGTTCGACAAGCGCACCACCATCGTCAACCCGGCCAAGCTCACCAGCGGCGTGGCCACCCAGATATGCGGCTCCTGCCACAACCGGGGCAAGTCCACCAAGAACGACAAGGCCGAGTGGCCGGTGGGCTACCTGCCGGGCAAGGCCCTGGAAACCTATTTCAAGTCCACATCCTTCGCCGCTGGCGACGCCCAGCACCTCTACGGCAACGAACTCTCCAAGGCCCACCACCAGCAGTACATCGACTGGAAGCAGTCCAAGCACTTCGTGGAAGGCGTGAGCTGCACGTCCTGCCACTACGTGCACGAACTGGGCATCGGCAAGACCCGCTTCCAGACCCGCGAGTCCGGGTCCAAGCAGTGTCTGTCCTGCCATCCCAGAACTGCCTCCAACCAGGCCCACGCCATCCACTCCTTCGGCAACTGCGTGGGATGCCACATGCCGCGGGTGGTGAAGAGCGCCGAGACCGGCGACCTGCACAGCCACGTGTTCAAGGCGCTCCTGCCCAAGGAAACCCTGAAGGATCCCAAGATCCCCAACTCCTGCGTGACCTGCCATCATCACGCCAAGGACGACCTGGCCACGCTCCAGAAGAAGTACGACGCCCTGGCCCAGCTGCCAAAGCCCCAGGGCAAGGTGATCGACAGCGTGGACATGATAAAGGCCGGCAACTGACGCAAACGGTCCGCCGCATCCGCCGGTCATTTCCGGCGAGCGTGGCGGACGAGCGGAGGGCGTCATGAGAACTGCATATATTGCCCTGCTCGCCCTGGGCTGCATGCTGGCCGCGCCGCCCTGGTCCTATGGCCAGGGGGAGTCTTCGTCGCGCAGGTCTGGCTATTACGGATACGAGGCGAGTACGGGCCGCTACGACAATACCGAGGCCGTGCCCAGGGGTCGGGGCGCCTTCAGCCTGTCCAAAGAGGGAACTCCTGGCCGCTTCGCGGTGTCCGGACCGGAAGCCCGCAACCGCATGTTCCTGGCTGATTCGCACGCGGGCATCCCCTACTACCGCTACAAGAAGTGCGAGGACTGCCACGCCGGAGCCGTGCGCAACACCCATTCCACGCACGGCGGCATCTCCTGCCGCCAGTGCCATGGCCCGGAACCGGTGGCCAGCGTGAACCACTTCTTCTCGCGCTTAAACCCGGTGCGCAAACACGCCTACGTGTGCGCAAAATGCCACGAGGACGCCAGCGCGTCCTTCGGCCAGTTCGTGGTCCACCAACCCCCGCCTCTTTCGGAAGAGGCGGCCAGGGAGTTCAAGTCGCTCTCCTATGTCTCCTGGGGCATGCACGGACTTCTCTTGGGCGTGCTGCTTCTGTTCATCCCGCATACCGCGCTGTGGCTCCTGCGCGAACTGCGTGAACGCCGCGGCAAGGGAGGCAAGCCATGAACATCCGGCGATTCACATTCACCCAGAGGGTCTTCCACGCTTTAATGGCCTTTTGCTTCATGGCGCAGTCCGTCACTGGCTTCGCAAGGCTTTACGGCGAGAGCGTCTGGGGCGAGCGCCTGGCCGGGCTCTTCGGCGGTCAGGCCGGGGTTCTGGCCGCGCACAAGGCCGGCGGACTCTTCATGGTGGCCCTCCTCTTGGCCCACGTCGTCCATGTGCTGTTTACTTCGCCGCGCGGGCTCGTTCCCGGGCCGGATTCCATGATGCCCCGCCTGCGCGACGTCTCGGACTTCTTCAAACACGTGGGCTGGATGCTCGGGCTCAACAAGCACCCGAGCCTGGACCGCTGGGCCTATTGGGAGAAGTTCGACTACTGGGCGGTGTTCTGGGGCGTTGCCATCATCGGCGGGAGCGGGCTTCTGCTGGTGAACCCGGTGGCCTCCGCCCGCTTTGTGCCTGGCTGGTGGCTGAACATCGCCCTGGCCCTGCACCACGACGAGGCGTTTCTGGCCATGGGCTACATCTTCCTGATCCACTTCACGGTGGCCCACATGCGCCGGTCGCGCTTTCCCATGGACATGGCCATGGTGAGCGGGAGCATGCCCATGGAGGAAATCCGCCATGAGCGCGGGGACTGGGAGGCGAGGCTTTCGGCTTCAGGCGGCGCAGCCGTGGCCCCCCCCGCCCTCCCCCCTGCCGGGCGCGGGCTGGCCCTGTGCGTCGGCTGGGCCGTGGTGCTGTGCGGCTGGCTCCTGGCCCTGTGGGGGCTTGGCGAGGTGGTGCGGCACGGATTGTAGCCCACGCAACGAGGAAACCGGAGAACAGCTCCGTGAAGGCGGCCCCGTTGCAACTCGCGGGGCCGCTTCTTTTCCAGGCGCCGACACTTGGGCCGCAAGCGGCCCGCCCTTCAACGCATGCCGCAAAAAGAGCCGAACATATGCTCTCCACTCAATCTTTACTTGCCATTCTGGCAGGACTGGTCAATCTGGTACAGAAATATGTAGAGAATGACGCCGGCTGAACGAAGGCGCGCCAGCGCGGATGTGCGCCTTCAACGGACCGCATCGATGGCTGCGGGCCGGGCACACAGCCGCCCGTTCGCATGCAAGGGCTCACCATGTCCGACAAAGTGCTTTTTGTAGATGACGAACAGCTCGTTCTGGACTCCTTCCGGCGCACCCTGCACGCCAAGTACTCCGTATTCACCGCAGTGGGCCCGGAGGCCGGACTTGAGATGCTACAGTCCGGCGGCCCGTTCGCGGTGGTGGTGTCCGACCTCAAGATGCCCGGCATGGACGGCTTCGAATTCCTGGCCAAGGTGCGTGAGCAGGCCCCGGACACGGTGTGCATCATGCTCACCGGATTCGCCGACCTGGAAGCAGCGGTCAAGGCGGTGGACGCCGGGAACATCTTCCAGCTGTTGACAAAGCCCTGCCCCACCGAAACCCTGGCCGCGTCCATCGATGCGGGCATCAAACAGTACCGCATGGTCATATCGGAACGGGAGCTTTTGCAGGGCACGCTGACAGGAACCATCCGCGTGCTCACCGAGGCGTTAAGCGTGGCCAATCCCTTCGCCTTCGGGCGCGAGCAGCGCATCAAGGCCCTGGTGGCGGGCATGGCGGAGATCCTAAACAAAGAGGTGTCCTGGGAGCTCGATCTGGCGGCCATGCTGTCCCAAATCGGGTGCATGGGCCTCCCGCCCAAGGTCCTGGAAGACCTGGCCGCGGGCGTGGACCTCTCCAAGGACGCGCAGGCCCTCTACGAATCCCATCCCGCCATCGGCGCGGGCCTTTTGAAGGCCATCCCGCGCATGGAGCCAGTGGCGGCCATGGTGGCCGAGCAGAGCATGGACCTTCATCCGCTCCAGCCCGAAGGGGCCAGGTTTCTCAAGGCCGCCGCCGACTATGACCTTTTGACCAGCAAGGGGCTTTTGCCCCACGAAGCCTACAGCAAGATGCTCGGCTACAAGTCAAGCTACGAACCGGCGATTCTGGAAGCTTTGGGCAAGCTTATCGCCAGGCAGAGCGGCTTCGAGCGCAAATACGTGAACATAAGCGACTTAAACGCCACAATGACCCTGGAGGAAGACATCGTCACCCGGGAGGGACTTCTGCTCATGTCCAAAAGCGGCGAGTTAAACAACACCGTCATACAGCGCCTCTTGAAGGCCGGGGCCACCCTGAACATCGTGGAGCCCGTGGCGGTCAGATTTCCGGGACAGAGCCAATAACGCCTTTGCGGGCGCACAACGTACGACGCACATGCCAGCACGAATACTCTTCGTCGACGACGACCAGCAGGCCCTCGAATCCTGCCAGGCCATGCTGCAAAAGCACTTCGAGGTGGCCACGAGTTCCGACCCCGCGCAGGCGCTGGCGCAAATCCGGGCATCCGGGCCGTTCGCCGTGGTGGTTTCCGCGCTCAAGTTAAAGCGCATGGACGGCATTGAGTTCTTGATCAAAGTCCGCGAGCTCCATCCGGAAACCGTGTGCATCATGCTCACCGGGTTCGCGGATGTGAACGTCGCGATCAAGGCCTTGAACCAGGGGCACGTGTTTCGTTTTCTCACCAAGCCCTGCCTTCCCGAAACCATGTTCAAGGCGCTCGAGGCGGGCATCAGGCAGTACTACACCAACATCGCCGAGAAGGAGATCCTGCAGAAGACGCTCATGGGAAGCGTGCGCATGCTCATCGAGGCCCTGAGCCTGGCCAACCCTGCGGCCTACGGGCGCACGCGGCGGGTGCGCAACCTGGTAAAGAACATGGCCAAGGCCCTTGAGAAAAAGATTCCCTGGGAGCTTGATCTGGCCACCATGCTCTCGCACATCGGCTGCATGTCCATCCCTCGGAAAATATTGGACGACATAACCGCCGGGAAGGAGCTGACCAAGAGCGACATGAAGCTCTACCACAGCCATCCCATCGTCGGGGCCAACCTTTTGGAGCAGATCCCCCGCCTGGAGTCCGTGGCGGCCATCATCGCCGCCCAGTTCCAGGAATTCAACCCGGGGCAGTCCGAAAGCGTGCGCTTTCTGAAGGTGGCTGTCGAGTACGACATGCTTTTGAGCACCGGGCTGGCCCCGTACGAAGCCTACGGGAGAATGAAGGCCTACAAGCACCGCTACGATCCGGTAATGCTTGAGGCTTTGGAAAAATGCATCGCCGAGGAAGGCGGCTATGCGCTCAAGTTCGCGGCCATAATCGAACTCAAGCCCAACATGGTGCTGGCCGAGGACATCGTCAGCCGAAACGGCGTGCTCCTTCTCTCAAGAGGGACCATGCTCGACCAGGACGCCATCGACGCCCTGACCGTGGCCCATGAGACCTTCAACATCGTCGAGCCGGTCACGGTGGTCATGCCCTCCAAGGTCGGACCCATCAACCTGGAAAAGACCATCAGCTCGCTGGTGGAGCTGTTCAAGCACCAGATGGAGGCCAAGGGAATCTACTTCACCCTGGAGCTGGACAAGGCCCTGCCCCCCTACTTCAAGGGCCGCCAGGACCACGTGAAGCAGGTTCTCTTCAACCTTCTCTCCAACGCCTTCAAGTTCTCGGAATCCGGCCAGATAACGGTGTGCGCAAGCCCCATCTTCGAAGCCAAGTCCGGAAAATTGAAAAACATCCTGTTCATCGTGTCCGACAGCGGCTACGGGATGCCGGACATCCTCATAGAAAGCATATTTGAATTCGACGAACCAAAACCGGCCATGGTTAAAAAGCATGTGCAGAAAAAGATACTCGGCCTTACAATCGTTATGCGCCTAGTAAAGCTGATGCATGGATCGCTGTGCATTCTTTCAAAAGTCGATCTCGGCACGGATGTGTACTTCACCATTGAGGCTGCCGAGCAGCCTGGGGAACAATCCGGATGACCGCCAGGCTGGCAGGGCCGGCTGCCAATGGTTTGTTCAGAATCGTATTGGGTGCTGTAGCCATCTACTCTTGAGGCCGCGCTTTTTAAGCTGGCCCCCCATCCAGACGCAGATGCCGGCGCGTGAACGCCTCACCGTGTGGCCAAGCGCGCACCATTGTCAAAAAGTAGTGTAATCCTACCAGCATAAAGAAAGAGTTGATGATACAGAGGCATTGAATTTATGAATACATCTATGGCTTCGTATCAGCTTTTTCTGTTCACAATTGCCGGAATCTGTTACTCGTCTTAGGCGCGTAGTTTCCCGCCGGGAGGGAACCACGGCCCGGCTTTTCGCCGCTGCGACAAAGAGACAAGGCGTTTGCGCAAACAACCTGTCTCACCCGGGGGATGAGCGGGACATGAATACCGGTACCGGGCCAGAAAACACTCAAAGCAGGCCACGCCTGTCCATACGCTTTAGGCTGGTCAGCCTCATCCTGGCCTGCGTGGTCCCCCTGGGAATCGCCGCCTGCCTTCTGGTGTACACCGTCTACCAGGAGAAACGACAGGACATCTCCCGGCACCTCCTGGAAACCACCCGCACCTTCTCCTTGCTCGTGGATCAGGAACAGAACGAGATCATTACCGCTCTGCACGTCCTGGCTACATCTCCCGCCCTGAATACCGCGGACTACGCCGGTTTTCACGCCCAGGCCCGGATGGTTCTGGCCAAGTACCCGGACGCGGACATCATCCTGGCCGACGCCACAGGGCAGCAGCTCGTCAATTCCTACCTCCCCCTGAAATCGCCCCTGCCCAAACGCCGCATGACTCCCCGTCTCATTGAGCTTTTCGCCAGCCGCAAGCAAAGCGTCAGCGGTCTGTTCAAGGGAACGGTCACCGGTCGCAATCTCGTGAGCGTGGACGTGCCCGTGATTCGAGACGGGCGGGTGGCCTACGATCTGGCCATGACCCTGCCCGTGGACAATCTTATCAAGGTTTTGGATCTTCCAAAGCTCCCGCCGGAGTGGACGGCCACAATCCTGGACGATAGCGGCGTGGTGGTTGCCCGAACTCTGGACCAGGAGAAATTCATCGGCAAACAGGCGGCCATGCCTGTGCTGGATAACCACAAGAAGTTAGCACCGGAAGGGGTTTTCCAGGCCATGAGCCTGGCCGGTTTTCCGGTGCTGGCCGGGTACAGCCAGTCGGCCGCATCCGGGTGGACCATGGTGGTCAGCGTGCCCGAAGCCGTCGTGATGCGCGACCTGTGGCGGTGGCTGTCCTGGGCGCTTGGCGGCACTGTTCTTCTGGGAAGCCTCGGGGTCTTCATCGCGCTACGTCTTGGCAACAAGATCGCAACATCCGTAAAGACCTTGAGCGCTCAGGCCACGGCTATGGGCATTGGTGGAACTGCGCAGGCCGGCCCAATTGAATTCAAGGAGGCCGGCGAAGTGGCCCAATCGCTCGCCAAGGCAAAGGAGCTTCTCGCACAGCGTGAGGACGCCCTGCGCGAGAGCAAAGCCGAGGCCGAGAGACGCGCGACCCTCTTGAACGCCACGCTGGATTCCATTGCCGAGGGGCTCATCGTCCTTGGGCCGGACAGATCGGTGGTGCGCCTGAACTCCTTCGCCTCGCAAGCCTTCCCCTTCCTGCGCGAAGGGTTTGTGATTTCCGACGAGAAGTGGCCCACCTACATGTCGGTAACCACTGAAGACGGCCTCCCGGTTATGCCGAAGAACATCCCGGGATTTCGGGCCCTGGCCGGGGAGACCGTCACTGGCGAGGTGCTGCGCTTCAAGTACCCGGGCAGCCTGGATTCCTGGGCCGCGGTGAACGCCGCGCCGATCCGGGACGCGGATGGGAGCATCCAGGGGGCCATCGTCACCTTCCAGGATATCACCGAACGCAAACGGATCCGGGAGGCCCTGCGCGAAACCCAGGAACGCTACCGCACCATCGTGCAGACCGCTTCCGAGGGTATCTGGGTGCTGGACGAAAACGGCCTCACCTCCTACGCCAACGCCACCATGGCCCAGATGCTGGGGTACCAGCCTGAGGACATCGTCGGCAAACCCCCGAACATCTTCCTGTTCCCCGAGGACCAAGAGGACCATGAGGACCGCAAACGCGAGCACCGCATGGGCATTTCCAGCCGGTATGAAAGGCGGCTGCGCAAAAAGGACGGCGGCGAGGCCTGGTTCATCGCCAGCACGGCCCCGCTGGTGGACGCTGAAGGGGAATACCAGGGCAGTTTCGCCATGTTCACGGACATCACCGACCGCAGACGGGCCGAGCAATTCCGCATCGATGTGGAGCGCATCATCCGCCACGACATAAAGGCGCCGCTGTCCGGGCTGCACTCATTGGCCCAGTACACCTTCGGCGAGAATGGTTTGGACGAGGAGATGAAGGCGGCGGTTCCAGGCATCCTGCACGCCGTGAGCCATGTGATAAAGCTCGTGGACTCCTCCGAGAAAATCATCCAGATGGAGCACGGCACCTACGAGCCGAAATCCGCCCACTTCAACCTGCGCGACGTGATGCAAGACGTGGTGATGTCTCTTCAGTCGCTCATCACGGCGCGCCGGGTAAGCCTCGTTCAGACGGGAATGCTGGATATCACCTCAGGTGCCGCCAAACCGGTACTGTACGGGGAGGAATTCCTCATCGAGGACATGCTCATAAACCTGGTGAAGAACGCTATCGAGGGCTCCCCCGAGAACCGCGCGGTCACCATTTCCTGCGACTGCTCGGACCGCGAACAGTACATCACCATACACAACCATGGCGTGGTGTCCGAAGAGGTCCGGGAGCGGTTTTTCGAAAAATACAGCACCGCGGGCAAAACCCACGGCAAAGGCCTTGGAACTTACAGCGCCCAGCTCATCGCCAAGGCCCACGGCGGACACATCGAGTTCACCTCGTCGGTGACGGATGGCACCACGGTCACGGTCATTCTTCCCGCTCCTTCCTCACAATCCTGACACGATGTCCGCCGGTCCGGTATTCGGCGTTGACGGAAATGTGTCTTCATGCAAATTACTTAAGAGTATCACCGCCCTGACTGTTACCGTGGCGGTCCTGCACTGCACCAATCCTAGGAGAGGTTGTGAGGGACCACGAGAAGACCAAAGAACAGCTCATCGCCGAGCTTCAAGACGCCCAAGCCCTGATCGCCGAGCTTTCGACCTGCGGCTTCGAGCAGGCCAGGACTGAGAGAGTGCTTCAGGCCCGGTCCCGCCTGATGCTTCTCTCCTCCACGTGCGCCCTTGAGAGGCTTCTGGTGGCCACCCTCGATGAAGCGGAGATGCTCACCGAGAGCCAGATAGGCTTTTTCCATTTTTTGAAGCGCGACCAGAAGACGCTGTCGCTCCAGGCCTGGTCCACCAACACCACCCGCACCATGTGCAAGGCCGAGGGCAAGGGCGCCCACTACAGCGTGGCCCAGGCCGGGGTCTGGACCGACTGCATCCACAAAGGCCAGGCCGTCATCCATAACGACTACCCTTCGCTGGCCCACAAGAAGGGCCTTCCGGCCGGGCACGCCCCCATCATCCGCGAACTGGTGGTGCCGGTGTTCCGCTTAAACAAGATCGTGGCCATCCTGGGAGTTGGCAACAAAGCCTGCGACTACACTGAAAACGACATCGAATCCGTTGCCCAACTAGCCGACCTGGCCTGGGACCTGGCCGAGCGCAAGCGGGCCGAGGAAGCGCTCAAGAAGGCTCACGACGGCCTGGAAAACCGGGTTGAGAAACGCACCAAGGCGCTCATACGGGCCAACAAGGCCCTGGACAAGGTGATCACCCAGCGCAAGTGGGCCGAGGAGGCGCTCAAAAAAAGCGAGAAGCGGTTCCGCGAGCTGGTGGAGGGCACGGACAACCTCGTCACCCAGGCGGACGCCAGCGGGCGCTTTCTCTACGTCAACCCGGCGGCCGCCAGGTCGTTCGGTCTTACGCCCGAAGAGTGCATGGGTCTTTCCGCCTTCGACTTCATCCACGAGGAGGACCGCGAGGCCACCTGGAACGCCTTCAAAGGCTGGGTGACGGACAGGCTCTCCCACGTGACCATCGAAAACCGTCACGTGTCGCAGCACGGGGAGGTGCGGCACATGTCCTGGACGGTTGAACTGCATTACGACGAGGAGGGAAACGTCTCCTCGGTGGACAGCATCGGCCGCGACACCACCGAGCACAAACGCCTGGAGGAAGCCCTCAAGGAGAACGAGGAGCGCTTCAGACTGCTTGTGGAGCTGGCTCCGGAAGCGATCATCGTGGACGACATCGACAGCCACCAGATCATCGTGGCGAACAAGAACGCGCTTTCTCTGTTCGCCACCAGCCGCGAGGACCTTCTGAAGAACGGGGTTTTCCGGTTCTACGCGGACAAGCAGCCGGATGGCAGGCCAAAGGAGGAAACCATCCAGCGAAACGTCATGAAGATCAAGGCCGGGGAAGCCGTTCGCGTGGAGCGGGCCATCCGCAACGCGGCCGGCCAGGATCTTCTGTGCGAGGTCTGGCTGGTGAAGCTTGTCATGAACGGCAGGGAGACCGTGCGTTCCAGCTGGACCGACATCACCGAACGCAAGCGTGTGGAGCGGGATCTGGCCAGGCACCGCGCGCTCCTGCACTCCATAATCGAAGGGACGACTGACGCCGTTTTCGCCAAGGACCTGGAGGGGCGCTACCTTCTGGCCAACTCGGAAGTGGGCAGGATGGTGGGCAAGCCCGTGGAGGAGATCATCGGGCGCAAGGACACCGACCACTTTTCCCCGGACGATGCGGCCAAGGTCATGGGCAGGGACCGTATAGTCAGGGGAACGGGCGCCACCCTGAACTACGAGGAAGTTCTCACCACCACGAGAGGCCACCGCAACCTTCTGTGCTTGAAGAGCCCCCTGCGCGACGAATCCGGAGAGATCACCGGCGTATTCGGCATCACCAGGGATATCACCGAGCTCAAGCGCATGCAGGAAGTGCTGGTGCAGACCGAGAAGATGATGTCCGTGGGCGGTTTGGCCGCTGGCATGGCCCACGAGATCAACAATCCGCTCTCGGGAATTCTCCAGGGCACGCAGGTGCTGCTGGGGCGCGTGAAAAAGGATACGCAGCGCAACAGGGCCGTGGCCAAAGAGGCGGGCACCAGCCTGGAGACCATCCAGGACTACATGCAAAGGCGCGGCCTTCTGCCAATAATCGAGAGCATGCGAGAATCAGCCGAACGCGCGGCCAGGATCGTGCAGGGCATGTTAAGCTTCAGCCGCCAGCAGGATTCGAACACCGAACTCGAGGACGTGGCCGAGCTTCTGGACAAGGCGCTGGCCCTGTGTGAAAGCGACTACGACCTCTCCAAAAAGTATGATTTCAGGCACATAGCCATCACTCGCGACTACCAGCCGGGTATCGCTCCTGTGCGCTGCTCGGCCAGCCTGGTGGAGCAGGTGGTGATGAATATCCTTCGAAACGCGGCCCAGGCCATGGCGGCCGAGGGCTCAGGCTCACACGCCCCTGCCATCACCCTTGCCACCTGGCAGGAAGGCCCGCACGTGGTCATCTCCATTGCGGACAACGGTCCGGGCATGGACGAATCCACCCGAAAAAGGGTTTTCGAACCGTTTTTCACCACGAAAAAACCCGGCACTGGCACCGGGCTCGGGCTGTCGGTGTCCTATTTCATCGTCACCGACAACCTGGGGGGCACCATCGAGGTGGACTCCGCTCCCGGCCGGGGCACGCGGTTCGTCATCAGGCTGCCCCACGCGCGGACTTCGGGGAGCAGAGATCGCACAAAGGCCCCAGCAAGCTGAAGGCCCTGCTTTACGAACGCCCGTGTCTTTAAAGCCGCGCCCGCATGCATTCCCGGCTGGACTCACAGCCGAACCAAGTATACATATTTTAAAACTTGTCCCAGGTTCATGGGTGCTTACGCTGGACATGCCCTCTGGCAGGGACTCCGGTTTGCCTTAAGTACGAAACTTTTGGAGCAAGGTGATGAGTAACGCTCGCCCGGGTCCCAAAGATCCGAATGGTTCAAGCTCCCTGCCTCGAAGAGGAAAAATCAACCTCGCGCATGACGCCCCGGACGTGTCCTCCATGAACCTCGCCCAGGCCCGGCCACTGGTCCAGGAACTTCTTAAACGCCAGGCCGAACTGGAGCGGGAGAACGCTCAGTTGCGTCAGGCGCTTTGCGAACGCTCCGCTACATCCCCCGCTACAAGCAGGGAACAGGCCGGAACCTCCTTCGGACTGACCGAGGATCGTTACCGCTCCCTGGTGGAAGACCAGGTGGAGCTTATAAGCCTCTTCGCCCCGGACGGAACGTTCCTCTACGTCAACGACGGGTATTGCCGTTTTTTCGGCAGGTCCAAGGAGGAACTCATCGGCGCGAAGTGGCAGCCCATACCTCTTGAAGAGGACCTGGAGGCCATACAGAAGCAGTTGGCCAGGCTTTCGCCCCATAATCCCGTAGTTCACATCGAAAACCGTATCCGCGACGCCCACGGAAACATCCGCTGGATTCAGTTCTCCAACAGGGCCTTCTTCGCACAAGACGGAACGCTCACGGAAATCCAGTCCGTGGGCAGGGACGTCACCGAACGAAAGCTTTTGGAAGAGACCCTGTTCGAAAGCCAGGAGCGGCTGCAAATGGCCATAGAGACAGCCAATTTGGGTTTCTTCGACTGGAACACCCGCACCGGAGAGACCTATTTCTCCCCCCAATGGAAAATGCAGCTGGGCTACACCGATGAGGAGATTTCCAACAGCCTGGAGGAGTTCGAAAAACGCCTGCACCCCGACGATCGCGAACTGATGTGGGGGCACGTTGGCGCCTTCCTGGAGCAACCCTACCCTGATTATCAGATCGAGTTCAGGATGCGCCACCGAAACGGCTCCTACCGGACCATATTCACCCGCGCGGTGCTCGTGGAGGACGACACCGGGGCGCGCTGCCGCATGATTGGCACCCACCTGGACATCACCGAACGAAAAGAGCTGGAGAAGGAACTGGTCCGGGTCCTGGAAGAGGCCCAGCAGCGCACCGCAGAGCTGGAATCGATCATGGAGCAGGCGCCCGTGGCCATCTGGATATCCTCCGGCCGCGACGCCAGCCGCATCGTTGGCAACCCGGCCGCCTATGAACTCCTGCGCATGCCCCCAGGTTCAAACTTCTCCAAAACAGCCCCAAGCCGGGAAGCGCCCACCCATTACCGGGAAATGCGCGACGGACGCCCCTTGAGGCCGGAAGAGCTGCCGGCCCAGCGCGCCGCGGCCGAGGGCATCGCCATCAAGGACTTCGTCTTGGATATCCATTTCGACGACGGCACCGTGAAGCACGTCACGGGCAATGCCGCTCCCCTGAGAAATCCGCATGGTGAGATCATCGGGTCGGTGGGCATGCTCCTGGACGCCACGGAGCTCAAACTCGCGGAAAACGCCTTGAAAAAGGCCAAGGAAGAGGCCGAGATAGCCAACAGGGCCAAGAGCGAGTTTTTGGCCAACATGAGCCACGAGATCCGCACCCCCCTAAACGGCGTGCTCGGCATGACCGACCTGGCGCTCATGAAGGACATCCCCCAGAACGCCCGCGAATACCTCCAGATCGTCAAGCAGTCCGGCAAGGCGCTTCTGGAGATCATAAACGACATCCTGGACCTCTCGAAGATCGAGTCCGGAAAGGTCGTTCTCGAGGACAAGCCGTTCAATCTGCGCGAGAGCCTGGAATCGATGTTCATGTCCTTTCTGGTGAGCGCCCGCGCCAAGGGACTGAGCTTCCACAAATCCATCGACTTAAGCGTTCCCGACCACCTTTTGGGCGACTGCGGGCGGCTTCGGCAGGTGCTGACCAACCTCATAGGCAACGCCATCAAGTTCTCGGACACGGGAACGGTGAGGGTGTCTGTGGCTTTGGACGGCCAGCCCGACACGCCAGGGGCCGTGCGCCTGTTCTTCACGGTCAGCGACGAGGGCATCGGCATCGACGGGGACAGGCTTATGGACGTGTTCGAGCCCTTCGACCAGGCCGGGCTCTCCAGCCACGCCAAGTATGGGGGAACCGGGCTTGGGCTGTCCATTTCCAGGAAGCTGGTGGAAATGATGGGCGGGGACATCTGGGCCGAGAGCGTGGTGGGAGCTGGGTCAACCTTCTCGTTCACCGCCCGCTTCGGCCTGGCCGAGTCTTTGCCGCACGCTCGCCCCAGGGCCGTGCCCGGCGCCCCGGCCGAATCCGGCCAGCTGCGCATCCTCCTGGCCGAGGACGATCTCATAAACCGCCTCTACGCGGGCGAGCTTCTCGAACAGCTGGGGCATCAGGTCACCGTTGCCCAGAACGGATTCGAAGCCATAGAGAAGCTCAGGGCCACGGACTTCGACCTTGTGCTCATGGATGTGCGCATGCCGGGAATGAACGGCCACGAGGCCCTGGCCGCCATCCGACAGGGCGAGGCCGGCCCGGACAAGGCCCAAATAACGGTGGTGGCCCTGACCGCCTACGCCTTGAAAAGCGACCGTGAACGCCTTCTGGAGGAAGGCATGGACGACTACCTGTCCAAACCCATAGACAACGAGGAACTGGACCGGGTGCTGGCCAAGGCCATGGCCCGGCGCAATCGGGGCGCAGGTGATGGTATACATCCATAAGGCGCTGTTTTTTCTCTTCGTTCTTCCCCTCATGGGCGTGGTCAGCTTCCTGTGCCTGCTGACGGCCTGGATCGGCGAAAACTCCATCGTCGCCCACACAATCGCCCGGCATGGTTCCAGCTTCCTCCTTTATTTGTCAGGGGTGCGCGTGCATGCGGACCTCTCCCGGCTCGATCCCCGGGCGACATACGCCTTCATGGCCAACCATTCGAGCCAGTTCGACATCGTTGTCCTGTTCGCAACATTAAACCGCTGGAACGTTCGCTTCGTGGCCAAGGAAAGCCTGGCCAGGGTTTTCCTCTTCGGGCACGCCCTTAAGCGGATGGGGCACATCCCCATCGCGCGCGAGAACTCCCGCAAGGCCATGAAGGCCATCGACCAAGCGGCCGACGCCTGCGGGCGCGGCATGTCCGTGGTCATCTTTCCGGAGGGGACCCGTTCGTCAGCAGGCGACAAACTTGGGGATTTCAGGATCGGCGGCATGATCATGGCTCTTAAATGCAATGTTCCCGTGGCCCCGGTAATACTCACAGGAACGGAACGCATCATGCCCCGGGGGGCCTTCCTGCCCACCCCGGGGGAAGTGCGCGTGGAAGCTTTGGAACCGTTTGACCCTTCCGAAAAGTTCACCATGCGAGAGCGCGAAGAGTTCCGGGCCTGGTTTTGGAACCTCATGGACAGCGCCTACCAGGAGCGCAAAAACCAGGCTCAGAGGTGAGCTGGGCTCACCACCCAAGAGGTCTGGCCACGCGCCCAATAATCCTCCGTCCTCCTTGCTTCCCCCCATTTTACACAGGCAGCCCGGCAAGCAAGAGCCATATCCGTCCCTTCCGGCCCAGCGGGTCGCTCCCCCGATTGACTCGCCACCTTCAGGCAAATAAACTCAAAAGAGCTTGGCCCGTAAGGGTTTCCGCATCCAAGGACTTCGCGTGAACGTATCCGCACCGCCCCGAACCATGCCCGCACCCACGGACTCCCCTTCCCGCCTCTTCGTGGAAGTCACCTCCCGGTGCAACCTGCACTGCCCCATGTGCGTCAAGCACTCCGGCAGCGCAGACCCACGCGAGGGCGACATGTCCCCCGAGACCTTCGGCGCCCTGAAGCCCGCCTTCCCGCACCTTCAGGCCCTTATCTTAAGCGGCATCGGGGAGCCGCTCATGCATGCCGGGCTGGAGGGATTCATCCGGGAAGCCAAGGAGGCCATGCCCGCCGGAAGCTGGGTGGGCTTCCAGACCAACGGCCACCTGCTGGACACGGCCCGGGCCATGTCGCTCATCGATGCCGGGCTGGACCGGATTTTTCTGTCTGTTGATTCCACCTCCCCGGAGATGTTCACGTCCTTTCGGGGCGGCGGCAACCTGAACCATGTGGAACGGGCGCTTATCGCCTTGAGCGAAGCCAAGCGCGAACACCCGGACGCGGCGCTTCTCCTGGGGGCCCAGTTCGTGCTCATGCGAGACAACTTACGCGAGCTTCCGGCCACGGTTGCCTGGCTGGCCGAGCGTGGAGTTACCCGCCTTATCGTCTCCCACATCCTGCCCTACGACCAGTCCATGGCGGACCAGCCTGTTTTCGGGGTGAACACCGGGCCCTCGGTGGCCTTCTACGACCAGTGGGCCGAACGGGCGCGCCAGGAAGACATCGACATCACCCAGTATTTCCAGGTGCTCTGGAAATACAACAAGAGCCACGAGGACCAGCGCATAGTGGATTTCGTGAAAACCATGTCCGACCATGCCCTCCAGGCGGACATCCCCTTCCACATCGGCAACCTGCTCTCAAGCGACGATCTGCAGCAGGCCGAGTCCGTGTTTGGCAGGGCTCAGGCCGTGGCCGATGACAAGGGCCTTTCACTGGTGCTGCCGCCGCTTCGGCCCGTAAGCGGCCGGGCCTGCCTGGCCGTGGAGCAGGGAGGGGCCTTCGTTACCTGGGACGGCCGGGTCTCCCCTTGCCATTTTTTGTGGCGAAGCTTCAGCTGTTACTTTTTCGGGAACGCAAAGCGGGTTTCGCCGCGCTTTTTCGGCGACCTCTCCAGCGCATCGCTCGAAGAGATCTGGAACAGCCCGGCATACAGGAAGTTCAGGGCAGAAGTTCTGGAATGCGGCTATCCCCACTGCCCCGGCTGCAACGTCTACCCCTGCGACGACATCGAAACCACGGACTTCGAGTACGACTGCTACGGCGAGACCATACCCTGCGGGGACTGCCTGTGGAGCATGGGCCTCTTGCAGTGCATGGGCCAGGAACACGACGCCAGGTGACCGGTAACCCCGGCCTGATTGAATCAGAGAAAACCGTGCGATTTGTTTTGACCCCGGCCAGGCGGGCACAGGCCGCTTCCCCCCCTTGAGCTCCCCTTTCGAAAACCCCGCAATCCTCATCTTTTCCTTGCACTTCCGGTGCAGTGTGCAGCCAACTTGTGCAGCCCTTTGCACACGGCCGCGCGAACTGATTTTGGCAACACTCTGAATTAAAACGATTATTCTGTTGGTTCGATTCCTGCTTGCACCGCCCGCAAAGTGGAGTAAAAAAGGAGAGTATCATCATGAAGAAATTCACCGCGTCCGCCCTGTTCATCCTGGTTATGGCCTTCTCGTCCCTGGCCTTTGCCCAGACCACCACATCCGGGAGCTTCTTCTCCCGCATGCCCATGTTTGCCTTCTGGGGCAGCCAGACAACCGTGACCGTTCCGGCCACCCAGACAACCGCGACAACCCAGTCTGGCCAGGCCAATGCCAACACGTCGCTTCAGGATTTCTGGTCGCTCATGCCCATGTTTCAGTTTCTGAACCTTTCGCAATAGCCAGGGCATGGGTTTCAAATGGCGGGGTAACCCGTTGTTGCAGCAATGGCCGGTACAGCGTGGAGCGATATTTCGTTGGCTAAATCTCGATTCTCATCGCTTCACAAAGGCGATCGGCACGCGCATTTAGATAATTTATGCCGTCAGCGTTGCAAAAGAGTATGGAAGCAATTAAGGATTATAAGAATCTCCCTGGCCTCACTCCAACTCGGGACGTACCATGAGCATACCCGTCCGCCGGTTAAGGCGATCATCATCGGTCTTGGCTCTTCTTTTCTCCTGCTGCGTCGTAACCGTACTCGCCACAGGCGGCCCCGTCAGTGCCCAGGCCCTGGACCTCCCCGCCCTGGTGGCCGAAGCGCTCCAGCAGAACCCGGAGCTTTCGGCCGCCCAGGCCAGGGTGACCTCAGCCCGGCACCGCATTCCCCAGGCAAAGGCTCTGCCCGACCCCTCCATATCGGCCGGGTATACCAACGTGGGCTTAAGCTCCTACACCTTCGGCAAGTACGACGACGCCCAGTGGGCCTTCAGCGCCTCCCAGACGATTCCCTTCCCGGGAAAGCTCATCCAGAAGGGCAAGGTGGCCGAGAAGGAGAGCGAGACCCTTAGCCTGCAGCTTCTGGCGCTCAAGCTGGCCACGGTGGCCCGGGTGAAGGAGCTCTACTACGACCTGTTCGTGGCCCACCGCACCATGGAGATTCTGGCGGAAAAGGCCAAGCTCCTGGAGCAGGTGGAAAAGGCCGCCCTGTCCCGGTACGCCTCCACCATGGGCGGCCAGGGCGAGGCCGTGATGGCCCAGACCGAGAAATACATGCTCATGGAAAAGGTGGAGATGGTCCGCCAGAGGCTAAACACCCTGGAGGGGATGCTGAACGCCACCCTTGGCCGGGACGTGAAATCGCCGCTCGGCAAACCGGGCGAGCCCTCCAAGGCACCCTACAAGAAGAGCCTGGACGACCTCCTGGTGAAGGCCGCCTTCGATTCGCCCGAGAACAAGGCCCGCATGAAGAAGGTGGAGAAGGCCGAGGCCAGGGTGTCGCAGGCCAAGGCGGAGTTCGTGCCGGACGTCACCCTCTCCGCCGGGTACGGCCAGAAAGGCTACAGGGCCAACCAGGAACCCTACATGACCGTCGGAGAGGGAATCGACATCACCGGGACGCCCGGCTACCGCCAGCGCTGGATCGACATGTGGAGCGCCAGCGTCTCCATGACCGTGCCCATCTTCTTTTTCATGAAACAGGCCGAGGGGCTCAAGGAGTCCAGGTCCGACCTGTCTGAATCCAAGTACGACCTGGAGGCGAGCAAGAACATGATCGCCTCCTCCATCCGGGAGAACTACTCCATGCTCCAATCCGCGGAGCGCCTGAGCGAACTCATCTCCACCGGAACGCTCCCCAAGGTCCGCCAGGATTTCCAGCTGGCCATGGCCGGGTACGCGGGCGGAAAGGGAGACATCTACGCCGTGGTGGGAAGGCTCAAGAGCCTTTTGGACTACGAGGCCCAGTACTGGGCCCAGCTGGCCGAGAAACAGAAGGCCGTGGCCCGCCTGGAGAGCCTGGCCGGAATAACCGACGGGCTCACCCTTCCCAAGTCCCCCGATTCCGTCAACGGCACCGGAAACGGCGGGCACAAGGACGCCATGGCCGGCCAGCAGCACGCCAAATCAAACCAGCAGTGAGGTTTTTCATTATGGGCAAAAAAGTTGTTTTTTCGATAGCGGCAGCCCTGCTCCTTTCCCTTGGAGGCTTGGCCCAGGCCCAGATGTCCCACGGGCACGGGTCCGGTTCCGGGCATGGCCACCAGATGACCCCGGAACAGATGAAGAAGATGACTCCCGATGAAATTCGCAAGATGACCCCGGAGGAAATACGCAAGATGCCTCCGGACCTCATGAAGCACATGACCCCGGACCAGATCCGCCAGATGACGCCCGAACAGATGAAGCAGATGACTCCGGAGCAGATGAAGCTCATGAGCCCCGAGCAGATGAAGGCCATGCCTGCCGATCATGGTGCGCACGGGTCGCATGGGGCGCAGGAGGTCAAGCCCGGCGAGATGAAGGAAATGACCCCGGAACAGTTGCAGAAGATGAACCAGGGCCAATAGCTTAGCCTCAAACATTCAGAACGGAGAGACGTCATGCGGGCTTTGGCCATGACAGCGAGAATGGTGTTTACTGTAATGGGACTGGCGGCAGGCCTGCTTGTTGTCCTGGCGTTGTCCCACCCGGCCCTGGCCCAATCCGGTGCCGACCACTCCGCCCACCAGGCTGCGCCGCCTGCGACCAAGCCCGCGCCGTCCGCTGACCACTCCGGGCACGGGGCTCCAGCCGTCCAGTCAGCTGCCCCGGCGGGAGGCCATGCCGGGCACGGGGCCGCTCCGGCCGGGACCATGCCCCCCATGGCCATGATCACCCCGGAGCAGGCCAGGCTCATAGGCGTCACCACGGCCCAGGCCACGCAAAGGCCCTTCAAGGTGTTCATCCGGGCCACGGGCCGGGTGGCCGCGGACGAAACCAAGCTGGCCACCGTGACCACCAAGACCGAGGGCTTCATCGAGCGCCTGCTGGTGAACCACACCGGCCAGGAGGTCAAAAAGGGCCAGACCCTGCTGGAGCTCTACAGCCCGGAGGTCTACGCCGTACAGCTCGAATACCTGAACATGCTGCGCTGGCAGAATACCGCCGTGAAGACCCCGGAGGGTTCCACCGGGGAATACGCAGGCCTTGTGTCCGCAGACAGCCGGGATCTGCTGGCGGCAGCCAGGCAGCGCCTGGCGCTTCTGGACGCCGGGGGCCTGGCCTCGCACCTGGAGAAGACCGGAAAGCCTTCCAGAACCTACGCCATCGCCAGCCCGGTGACCGGCTACGTGATCTCCCGGCAGGCCACCCAGGGCATGCGGGTGATGCCGGGCGAGAAGCTCTACGACCTGGCCGACCTGAGCACGGTCTGGGTGCTGGCCGACGTGTACGAGGAGAACCTGCCCTACTTCCGCGAAGGCCAGACCGCGCTCATCACCCTGACCGGCGTGGGCGGGCCGCCCCTTACCGCCAAGGTGGCCCAGATCTATCCGGTTATCGCGGGCGACACCCGCACCGTCCGGGTGCGCTTCGTGCTGCCCAACCCCAAGGGGCAATTAAAGCCCGAGATGTACGCCGAGATCCAGATGGGGTCCGACCTGGGCAACCGCCTGAGCGTGCCCGAGTCGGCCATCATCGACACGGGACTGCGCAAGGTGGTCTACTTCGAATCAAGCCCCAACAATTTCGAGCCCCGCGACGTGGTGACCGGCCTGCGCTCCGGGGGCTTCGTGGAGATCGTTTCCGGTATTTCCCAGGGGGCCACGGTGGCCGCTTCGGCCAACTTCCTCCTGGATGCGGACACCCGCCTCAAAAGCTCTGGCGGCACCGGGCACCAGCACTAGCGCCCGTCGGACACCACCATGCTCATCCAGAACATCATCGGTTTTTCCGGCCGCAACAGGCTCATAATCATCCTCATGTGCGCGGTGCTCGGCGCCTGGGGCGCTTGGGCCATGCGAAACGCTCCGCTGGATGCCATCCCGGACCTCTCGGACCCCCAGGTGATCATCTACACCGAGTGGGCCGGGCGAAGCCCGGACCTGGTGGAAGACCAAGTCACCTACCCCATCGTCACCTCGCTTCTGGCCGCCCCCGGGGTTACGGCCGTGCGCGGTTTCTCGTTTCTGGGGTCCTCTTTCATCTACGTTATCTTCAAGGAAGGCACGGACATCTACTGGGCGCGCTCACGCGTGCTGGAATATCTGCAGTCGGTACGGGCCAAGATTCCGGCCGACGTGAACCCGGTGCTTGGCCCGGACGCCACAAGCCTTGGCTGGGGCTTCTCCTACGCATTGGTGGACAAGTCCGGAAAGCTCGACCTGGCCAAACTTCGCTCCCTGCAGGACTGGAACGTGAAGCTGGCCCTGGAGAGCGTGCCCGGCGTGTCCGAGGTGGCATCGCTCGGCGGCTATGTGAAGCAGTACCAGATCACCGTTGATCCTGGCCGGCTCTTCACCTACGGCCTGGCCCTGCAGAAGGTGCTGGAGGCGGTGCGCTTAAGCAACAACGACGTGGAGGGCCGGGTCATCGAGATGTCCGGGGCCGAGTACATGGTGCGCGGCCGGGGCTACGTGAAGGGCACCGCGGACCTGGAGAATGTGGCCGTGGGCACGGACAACCGGGGAACACCCATATTCTTAAAGGACGTGGCCTCGGTGACCCTCGGGCCGGAGATGCGCCGTGGCGTGGCGGACTTGAACGGTCAGGGCGAGGTGGCCGGAGGCATCGTGGTGGTGCGCTTCGGCGAGAACGTGCTCTCGGTTATCGACCGGGTGAAGGCCAAGATCGCCGAAATCGGGCCGTCCTTGCCCGAGGGCGTGACGCTTGAGGTGACGTATGACCGCTCGGACCTCATCCACCGGGCCATCTCCACGCTCACCGAGGAGATCATAAAGCTCACCATTGCGGTAAGCGCCGTGTGCGTGGTGTTTTTGTTCCATCTGCCGAGCGCCCTGGTGATAGTCCTCACCCTGCCCCTGGCCATCGTCATCTCGTTCATCTGCATGTATTACATGGGGGTCACCTCCAACATCATGAGCCTGTCCGGCATCGCCATCGCCATCGGGGCCATGGTGGACGCGGCCATCATCATGGTGGAGAACGCCCACAAGAAGCTTGAGGACTGGGAACACGCAGGCCAGCCCGGCTCGCGCGCCCAGGTGATAATCGAGGCGGCCCAGGAAGTCGGGCCTTCGCTCTTTTTCTCGCTCCTGGTTATTACCGTGGGCTTTCTGCCCGTGTTCACCCTGCAGGGCCAGGCCGGGCGGCTCTTCAAGCCTCTTGCTTACACCAAGACCTTCGCCATGCTCTTCTCCGCCTTTCTGGCCATCACCCTGACCCCCATGCTCATGACGCTCTTTATTAGGGGCAAGGTGCGCCCGGAGGACAAGAACCCCTTAAGCCACGTCCTGCGGGCGCTCTACCATCCCGTGGTGGTCGTGGCCCTGCGCTTCAAGAAGGGCGTGATCTTCGTGGCCGTGGTCATCATGGCCGTGTCCGTGTGGCCGCTCATGCGCCTGGGCTCGGAGTTCATGCCGCCACTCTACGAGGGCACGCTCTTCTACATGCCCGTGACCATGCCCGGCATCGCCATTTCCGAGGCTTCCAGAATCCTTAAGCTGCAGGACTCAATCATCGCCGAAGTGCCCGAGGTGGCCCAGGTGTTCGGCAAGGCCGGGCGGGCAGGAACAGCCACGGACCCGGCGCCCCTGGAGATGTTCGAGACGGTCATAAACCTGAAGCCCGAGTCCCAGTGGCGTCCGGGCATGACCGTGGATAAATTAAAGGACGACTTGAACAATCGCCTCAACATCCCGGGCGTGGTGAACGCCTTCACCATGCCCATCAAGGCCCGGGTGGACATGCTCTCCACCGGCATCCGCACCCCGGTGGGCATAAAGATCCTGGGGCCGGACCTTTCTGTCATAGAAAAAATCGGCACCCAGCTCGAAGGCGTGGTGAAAACCGTGCCCCACACCCTGTCCGTGTTCGCGGACAAGGTGAACACCGGCTACTACCTGGACATCCGGGTCAAACGCCTGGCCATCGCCCGCTACGGCCTTACCGTGGCCGAAGTGCAGGACATAATCGAGTCGGCCGTGGGGGGGAGAAACCTCACCACCACCATCGAAGGCCGGGAGCGCTACCCCGTGAACGTGCGCTACCCGCGCGACCTGCGCCAGGACATCGACACCATAAAGGCCATGCTGGTGCCGGTGGGGGCCCCGGGCGAACAGGGGCAATCGAAGATGGGCTCGCAACCGGCGCCCCGCAGGATCCTGCAGGTGCCGCTGGGCGAACTGGCGGACATAAAAGTCACTAACGGCCCCTCCATGATAAAGAGCGAGGGCGGGCTGCCAACGGCCTACGTGTACATCGACTTCACCGGCACCGACGTGGGCGGCTACGTGGACAGCGTCAAAAAGGCCGTGGCCGCCAACGTGCAACTGCCCGCAGGCTACCGGCTGGTGTGGAGCGGCGAATACGAGAACATGGTCAGCACCCACGAGCGGCTCACCATGGTCATCCCGCTGACCATCTTCATCATCTTCCTGCTCATCTACTTCAACACAAAATCGCTTCCGGCCACCTGCATCGTGCTGCTGGCCGTGCCCTTCTCCCTGGTTGGCTCGTTCTGGCTTCTGTACCTGTTGGGCTACAACTTGAGCATCGCGGTGTGGGTGGGGATCATCGCTTTGGCTGGCCTGGACGCGGAAACCGGCGTGGTGATGCTTCTGTACCTGCAGCTGGCGCATAAGGAGTGGCAGGACAAGGGGCTCATGAGAACCCGCGAGGACCTAAATGATGCCGTGATGCACGGGGCCGTGAAGCGCATACGCCCGAAGATCATGACCGTGGCCGTCATCCTGGCCGGTCTTCTGCCCGTGATGTTCGCCACAGGCGCAGGCTCGGACGTGATGAAGCGCATCGCCGCGCCCATGATCGGCGGCGTGGTGACCTCAACCATCCTGGAGCTTGTGCTCTACCCGGCCATCTTCGCTTTGTGGAAAGGCCGGGAGCTGCCGGGATATTCAGTGAAATAATTGAATAATACCCTGACGAACAACATATTGGGAGAGCGGTCCGGGGTTTCTTGGAAACTTGGCTCACCAAAGCCAGGCCGCCTTGGCCCTTCTTTCAATCGGGCAGCGCTCTCTCCACCTCGTAGCCGTAGCGCTCCAGCAACCGCGCCAGTTCTCCATTCGAGCGCATCACGCTCAGGCCTTTTTCAAAGGCCTCCATCTTTTCCTGCACATCCGTCCCATTGCTGGAGAACATCAGATAGAAGCCGATCGTGCTGATCGGCGGCAATTGCATTTCAACGGACCTGTTCAGTTCGGGGAACTCCGTGTTGAGCAGATACGCGCCATTATAGCGCTCGCTGGTCATGAAATCGATCCGCCCGGCATCGAGCTTCAAGAGGTTCTGCTCGAACGTGTTTCCGGGTTCGACATGATAGCCCGGGGCGGCGCCGTCGAGCGGCGAACCGGTGATTCCTCCCCGCAAGGTTCCGATTGTATAGGGTTTTGCGTCCTCCAGCCCACCGTATACCACGGGCAGATTCCGCCTTTTGATCAGGACATAATTCGTATTGAGCACCGGCTGGCCGAACCGGAACCAGGTTTCTCTTTCCTTGAGATGGATGGAAGGCCAGACGGCGTCCACAAGGCCAGCCTTACCCAGTTCATAGGCGCGGGCCCAAGGGTAGAAGCGAATCTCCACCGAGTAGCCCTGGCTCTCCATTATCCTCTTGAAGAGTTCGCGGCTAAAGGACGGCATGGAGCCGTCCTCCACGCTGTGCGGCGGCATGTTGATCGTGCCGATAACCAGTGTGTTCTTGGGCGTTTGCGCCCTGGCTTCGCCCACGGCAAGTGCAAACGCCAACACGAAAACGACCATGAGCAATCGATGGGAGAGCGCCATGGTTTTACCCTTCAACACGGTTCAAGGCCTCCAGAGCCGTTCCGTGAACAGACGGCTCTCCAGTGAGCCGATGCGCCGTGAACGGAAGCAACACGTTATTCAATAGCGGCAGCCGTAAAAACGGTCCGGTATCCACTAGCATCGATGATGATCCTTGAACAACTAATCCTGCCGGAACATGCGTCAATCCGGACATTAATACATATCAGGGCCGCATCGCCCCATCAAGGCTTCGTTCAAATATGCCAGTTCATCGCTCTGGGTGTGGGGATTTGGTTCCGGGAAAGCCGGCGCGGGGCATGGGCTGAAAGGCGAAGCGGCCCTTGGTGGTTTTCCAAGCGGTGGTGACCGTTGAGGCGCGGCGTGCGGGAAAGGCGTCAGGCCTTGGGGTGGGCGCTGGTCATCCAATCGATGATGGCCGCGCAGAAGTCCGGAAGATCCGCCGGACGGCGGCTGCTTATCAGGTTGCGGTCCACCACCACGCTTGCGTCCGCCCAGATGGCTCCCGCGTTCTCCAGGTCATCCTTGAGGGCGATGCACCCCGTGCACCGAAAGCCTTTGACGATCTTGGCGGAGATGGGAACCCAGCCGGCGTGGCAGATGAACGCCACCAGCTTTCCCGCATCGAAGAAAGCCTTGGTGAGGGCGAGGGCCTTGGCGTCGCGCCGGATGATGTCCGGGGCGAAGCCGCCGGGGATGATAAGCGCGTCGAAATCCTCGGCCCGCATGTTCGCCAGGGCGTCGTCGGCAATGCACGGATAGCCGTTTTTTCCTTTGTAGTCGCGGCGCAAGGGGTCGATACCGGCGACAACCACCTCGGCTCCGGCCTCCAGCATGCGAAGCTTGGGGTACCAGAGTTCAAGGTCTTCATAGGTGTCCGCCACCTGGATGAGAATCCGCTTGCCTGCGAGCTGCTTGTGCATTGCCTGGTCTCCTTCCTGTGAATCCCCGCCCTACCGTACAAGACAGGCCGCTAACCCGGAAGCCTCATCTGCTCCACCAGGGAGCGCAACACGTTGGACTGGCTGGCCAGGTCGTTCACGGCCTGGGCGGACCGGGACATGGCATCCGCCGTCTCGGATGATATGCGGTGGATTTCCTCGATGTTACGGTTGATCTCTTCGCTGGTGGCCGACTGCTGCTCGCTGGCCGTGGCGATGGAGCGGATCTGATCCGTGGAGACCTCCACCAGGTGGACGATCTCGCCGAGCGCTTCGCCGCTCTTGACGGCCAGGGCCGTGGCCTGCTCGACATTTTCCACCGCCAGCTTGACGTTCTCCAGGTTCGTCTTGGTTCCGGATTGGATGCCGCTCACGGCGTCGCCGACCTCCTTGGTGGCGGTCATGGTCTTCTCGGCCAGCTTGCGGACCTCGTCGGCCACCACCGCGAACCCGCGTCCGGCTTCACCCGCCCGGGCTGCCTCGATGGCCGCGTTCAAGGCCAGAAGATTGGTCTGGTCCGCTATGTCGGAGATGACGTTCATGATGCGGCCTATGCCTTCGGCCTGAAGCCCCAGGCTGCCCATGTCTTCCTGAAGGCGCATAGAGACCCGCTGCAAGGCCGAGATGCCGTCCACCACCTTCGTGACCACCTGGGAGCCTTCACCGGCCTTCGTGCGGGCGGCCTCGGCGGATTCGACAGCCAGGGAGGCGTTCTGGGCGACTTCGAGCACCGTGGCGTTCATCTCGCTCATTGCCGTGGCGGTCTCGGCCACGCGGGCCGACTGCACGGCCGCGCCCTGGCTGGCCAACTCCACCTGGGAATGGAGCTCCTCGGAAGCCTCCTTCACCACGCCGACGATCTTTTCAAGCTCCATGGCCGTCTGGCTGATGCTCTGGGCGGCGCGTTCGGCTTCTGCTTTGGCCGCGTGAGCCCCGTCCGAGGCATCCTTTGCCCGCTTGGACTCCGCGTCCGCCTGGGCGGCCTTGGAGTGCGCGTCGGCGATCTGGTCGTTTAAGGCCTTGAGCATTGAGCGCAATCCATCGGCCAGCTGGCCGAAATCGTCGCGCCGGGTGATCTTAAGCTGCTCGTCCAGCTTGCCGCCGGCCACTGCATTGGAAAAGTGGACCAGTTTGCGAAGCGGCCGTACCGAATCCCAGGCCACATGGATGCCGGTGAAGAAGGCAAGACCAGCGCCAAGGACCATGCTGGCCAGCGTGACCCACAGCATGTTGTTCGACTTGTCGTGGGCGATGCGCGCCTCGGTGTCCACGTCGCTGTTCACGGTTTTCACGAGGCTCGTCAGCAGCTCCTGGGTCTTCCCAAGGCTCTCGCGGCAAATACCGAAAGCCAGCTCAGTCATCTTTGCCCGGTTGTTTTCCTTCACTGCCGCCAGATACTGGGCATTGGCGCTCTGCACGGCGGCAAAGGACTGCTTTAGGGGCTCCCACTGCTTCTGAACCGAGGCCTCCGGGGCCAGCTTGTTAAGCTCGGCCATTGCCTTGGCGTTATTCTCGCTGGCGTCCTGGGCCCGCTTGAGCTGTTCCGCCGCGACATTCTTGTCCAGGTCTGGGACGAGGAGGGTCCGCTGGGAAATAACGAGTTCATCAACGGATTGCTGGAGAGAGTGCAGGTTCTTCAGGGTTGGCATTTTCACAAGGCCCATCACCTGGGCGTGGCCTCCCAGGTTCTGGACCGAATAAACGCCGATTCCGCCGACAACGAGGCATATGAAGGCCATCAAGCTGAAACCGCCGACCAGCTTCACGCCAACTTTCATGTGGCGTAGAATGTCAATCTTTGGTGCGCCTTTGTTTGCTGGGTCAGAAGTCCACATGGCTTACTCCGATTGTTCAATTGTTCACTATCAGAAATAACTATAGGTTATACAATATCGTAAAAATCTGTCAATGGCTTCCTGGCCGCTCATTTTCCACACAGAAAAGCCACTGTTGTTCACGGTTAACATACCGTTTTATTGTTGGATATTTGTCAGAGAGATCGAACAGGCGACCGGCAGGCGGAAAGCATGCTATGCTGAAAAGATGCGCAATGGCGTTTTGCTATATCGCCAATGAGAGCGTCCGGCAGGGAGAAATCCGAAAGGGGGAATTGATCAATCAGGGTATACCGGCAAGGGGGAGCGCCGCCCCCTCACATGTCGGCCATGTGGGACACCACCTTCTCGGCCGGCAGGGGGCGTGACATGAGATACCCCTGCCCGGTGGTGCAGCCCAGTTCCACGAGCGAATCGCGCTGGGAAATGTTCTCTATGCCTTCAGCCACCACCTGCATGCCCAGGCTGCCGCCCAGGGCCAGGATGGAGCGGACGATGGCCGTGCTCTCCATGCTTTTGCCGCCAGACAGGTTGAAGATGAAGCTCTTGTCGATCTTTAAGGTGTCGATGGGGAACTTCTGCAGGTGCGACAGGGAGGAATAGCCTGTCCCGAAATCGTCCAGGAAGATGCCCACACCCAGCTGCTTTAAGTGGCGCAGGATGGCCAGCGCGTTGTCCGGGTCCTGCATGACCATGGATTCGGTGATTTCTAAGTTTATGAGCTCCGGCGGGATGTCGTTGGCCGCAAGGATGCCCTTGATCTCCGCCACCAGATCGGGGTTGGAGAGCTGGCGGGCCGAGAGGTTGATGGACAGGTAGAGCCCCTTGGACTGCTCGGGGAACTGGGCCCGCCACCGGCTGAAGTCCGTGCAGGCCTTGTGCAGAACGAACGCGCCCAGTTCAAGGATCAGCCCGGTCTTCTCGGCCAGGGGGATGAACACGTCCGGTCCGATGGGGCCTAACTTGGAGTGGGTCCAGCGGGCCAGCACCTCGAACCCGCGCAACGTGTGCTCGGGGATGGAGAAGATGGGCTGGTACACCACCGAGAACTCGTTGTGGTCGAACCCGTAGTGCAGGTCGTGCTCCATTTCCGTAACGCGTATCACGCTCTCGTGCATGGACTCCTTGTACACTTCGACCCTGCGCCCGCCGAATCCCTTGGCCGCGTACATGGCGATGTCCGCGTCGCGCAGGATGTCCTCGGGATTGGTGTACTTGGCGATGTCCTCCACCACTCCGATGCTCACCGACGTGTACACCACCCTGCCCAGGATGTTGAACGGCTTTTCAATTTCAACCACTATGCGCTCGACTATGGCCGTGTAGTCTTCGTCCCTGGCGATGTCTTCGATCATGATGGTGAATTCGTCGCCGCCCAGGCGCGAGAGGATGTCCGATTCGCGCAGGCAGCGCGAGATGCGCTTGCTGAGTTCCACCAAGAGCCTGTCGCCAAGCAGGTGGCCGTGGGCGTCGTTGATCTGCTTGAACCGGTCCATGTCCATGAGCAGCACACAGGAGCGAGTCTGGGTGTTGCGCTTGCTGCGAGACATGGCCCAGGAGAGCCGCTCGAAAAAGAGCACCCGGTTGGGCAGGCCGGTCAGGGCGTCGTGCAGGGCCAGGTGGGAGAGCTGGTCGTCATAGGCCTTGCGCTCGGTGATGTCGTGGGAGGTGCCCAGAACCCCTATCACTCTGCCCTGCCCGTCGTGCATGGGAACCCGGTTGGTCTCCAGCCAGCGCGTGCTCGTGTCCGCCAGGGTGACGGGCTCCTGGATGTCCAGCTCGCAACGGTTTTCCCGGATCACCCGCTTGTCGGACGCCTGGAAGCGGGCCGCCTCCTCGGGCTTGAAGGGGAGATCCTGGTCAGTTTTGCCGATAACGCCTGAGGGATCGCCATAGCCAACGCTGGCGGCGAAGTTCTTGTTGCAGCCAAGGTAGCAGAGGTCCGTGCCCTTCCAGAAGACGCTTTGCGGAATGTTGTCCATGACCAGGTTCAGCATCCGCTGCGACTGCACAAGCGAAGACTCGGTCTTCTTTCGGAGCGCCACTTCCTTTCGCAGGTTGGTTATCTTTTTCTTGAGCTTCGTATTGGCCTGGCGCAGCATCTTGTAGAGCTCGTAGCTTTCCAGAAGGCTGGCCGTGGCGTTTAAGACTATTGTGAGGCTAAAGAGCGATATGTCCTGGATGTGCTTTCTGCGATTACCCACGTCGCCGATGTAAAGGCCCCTGATGCGCGACGTGGTGGCAACGCTGTGCAGAAGGTAGCTGCCGTTTCTTTTGGGCTTCACCTTGAACAGCGGGCCCTTGTTGTTCAGCACGTCCGGGATGGTGCCGTCGTCTATCAACCTGTCCAGTTCTCCCTTGAAAAAACCAGCATTCTCTGCTGGTTCACACAAGGCGAGAGGGAGGTCGGAGTCTTTGTCGGCAAGGAAGAAGGCGTAGCTGTCGAAGGTGATGAGCTCCTTCAACCGGGTGGTCGCGGCCTGAAGGATGGTCACGGGCGATTTGAAGGTGCTGACGCTGGCATTTAAGTTGTTCATGGAAGCTGCAACCTGCAGCGCCTCGAAGGTGTTCTTGGCCAGCCACTCCAGATGCTGGACGCGGCTTTTTATGAGCGTGCTCGCGCACTGGTCCAGGTGCTTTGCGCTCATAAGAGGAACAACCCCACTATCTCTTCCGTCTGCTGTTCGGCCATGGGCAGGATGGCCTTCAGGAGATTGAGCGACGGGGCGTGGCGGCCCAGACGCACGTGCAGGAGGGGCGGAAAGAGCCAGGCCCCGCTTGAGCCTATTTCCATGGCGCAAGCGACGTGGTCGGCCAGGTGCACGAAATCGCTCTCGTGGTGGTCCGCGGCCGAGGAATGCGAGTGGTGGAAGCGGATGGCGTTCACCAGGCTGGTGGGGAAATTCCACTGTTCGGCCAGGCGGGCCCCGATGTCGGCGTGGGTGAAGCCCCACACGGCCTTTTCGATTTCATAGGAGGGCTTGGCCAGTTGGCGGGAGGCCGAAAGCACCAGGGCGGCGTGCTTGGCATGGTCTTTTAGCATCACCAGCTTGCCGATGTCGTGGAGCATGCCGGCCAGAAAGAGCGAATCCTCAAGCTCCGGCTCCACCTGCAGCGCCAGAAGCTTGCAGACCACGCCGCAGCTTAAGGAATGCTTCCAGAAGAGCTCCATGTTGACAACGGACTGGGGGATGCCCTCGAACACGCTCATGATGGCGATGCCCGCGGCCAGCGAGGTGAGCTTCTTGGCGCCGAGGATAAGCAGCGCCCGGGCCGGGGTGTCGATCTTCTGGGTCTGGCCGTAGAACGGGGAGTTGACTATGCGCAGAAGTCTGGCGGTCAGGGCCGGGTCCTTGGCGATAACGTCGGCCAGGTAGGACACGGAGGACTTGGGGTCCTGCAAGGCCTTTATGATTTCGCGGAACACATGCGGCGGCGAAGCCAGCTGGGTGTTGCCGGAGATGATCCTGTCCGGGTCGAGGGCTGCCATTTTGGGCAGTTCGGCCGCTGCCACGCACTTGGCGAACGTGAGTTCCTTGAGCCTCACCTGCCCCGAGTCCACGCGCTCCTTGGTCTTGAGGAAATGGCGCCGCATGAGCAGCTTGTCGATGGGGCCGGGATTCTTGCTGAGCAGGAAACGGCACTGGGAATAGGCCAGGCAGGCCTTGTCCGACACGGAGATGTCGACCTTGGGCTCCTGGGGGGATGGTGAAGCCTGGGGGGCCTGGGGAGGCTGCTGCGCCTGGGAGGACTGGACGGTCCGGGGCTCTTCCTGCCCGGTTTCCGCGCCGTTCACCGGGGCCTCGTACACGCCCCAGGTCTTGAGAATCTTGATGTGCCGCTCTTCGAGCCTGGTCCCGGCCACCAGAAGCAGCCGCCCCTGCTTGGACTTGACGTCGGCTGAGAGAATCGAGCCGATCTGGAGTTCAGCGATGGGGACTGTAGACATTGGCATGGCCTCTTCCATGGGAACGTCTTTGCCGAATTTTCGGCGCCCATCGTGAATCTAATCGAGGAGTTGCCCAGCCTTTATCCATTATAGAATATGTTGGCAATAGGCATCGCGATCAAGCGCCCGCCTGGGTTCATAAGGGGGGCTAACTGTTGGCGGGGATACGGGGGGGCGGGGTTGAAGGAAGCCCTGCTTCAGGCCGCGTTGAGCGAAGCGCGCGATGACTCTCCGGTTGATTCCAGGGCGCAAAAGCCCCGGCAGCTGTCCACAAGGGTTCGTTTGTCCCGTAAGACGCTACTGCCCCTGGGCGCGCAGGGGAAATTGCAGAAGGAAGGTGGTTCCCGAGGCGGACTCGATGGCGAGCTTTCCGTGAAGCTGGTCGGTGAGAATAACAACCAGCTGAAGGCCGAGCGTTTCCACAGCTTCCAGGCAAAAGCCTTCGGGCAGGCCCACGCCGTCATCTTCGACCACGATGGCCACGGCACCCTCCGCAACGGAGGTCGAAACGCGTATCGTGCCTGCATCCCTGCCGATGAATCCGTGCTTGAGCGCGTTGGTGACCAGCTCGTTTACTATCAGCCCGAAGGGAATGGATTGGTCGAGTGTGAGTGCGATGGGAGAGAATTCGAGATCAAGCGAGATATCCTTCTTCCCGCTATAGGTCGTCAGAAGTCTGGGAAGGAGCTGACTGAGATACACATCCACCTGTATCTGGGACAAATCGTGCGAGCTGTAGAGCTGTTCATGGATAAGCGCCATGGACATGATCCGCCCCTTGCTCTCGGTAAGGACGTCCTGGACGGAGGCGGCCCTCCCCCCCTGCGATTGGAGGCTTAACAGGCTTGAGACGATCTGGAGGTTGTTTTTCACCCGGTGGTGGATTTCCCGAAGCAGGACCTCCTTTTCCTTGAGGGAGGCGGCCATGGCCTCCTCGGCCTGCTTGACGGTGGTGATGTCGGTTATCAGGGCGTAGAAGCCCAGCACCTGGCCGTCAACGATATCTGGGATGTAATGAGCCAGGGAATGCAACACGCTCGTACCATCGGGAGTCGGGATGGCGCGCTCGAACACTTGGGGCACCCCTGCGAGCACGCCCTCGATATAGGGGAGGTTGAGGTGGTAGCGCTCCTCTCCTATCACGTCTCGAATGTGCATACCCGGTATTGTCTCCGGGTCGATACCGAACCATGTATAATAGGCGTGGTTGGCGAACCGGTTGCGCAAGTTTTTGTCCCAGGAGCCGATCATGGACGGCATGTTGTCAAGGACGGCCCGCAGGTCGCGGCGGCTCTGCGACAGCGTGCTCTCCATCCGCTTGCGCTCCGTGATGTCCATCACCACGCCCCGGTAGCGGGTTATATTGCCGTCCTGGCCGTATTCCGGGCTGCCCTGGGAGGTGAGCCAGCGGATCTGGTTGTCAGGCAGATTCACCTTCCATTCGATGACGATGTTGCTGCCTGTTGCAGCTGCGGTGGAAACCTCGGAGCAGACCCTCTCCCTGTCCGAGGGATGGATGGTGGACTGCCATTTGTCGTACGACGGTTCATCATCGCCGTGCTTGAGGCCGTAGAGACCCCAGAGCTGGTCCGACCACCGGTTCTCGTTGGTTTTGAGGTTCCACTCCCAAATCCCGGCCTTGGCCGCGTCCAGGGCCATCTGGAGTTTTACGGCCGACAGCTCCTCGTGTTTGGCGAACTCACGCTGACGCCGTTGGTAGGCATACATCCCCCAGCAGCCAAGCAACACCAGCACCAGATAAGAGCCTCCGATCCTGTAGAGGTCCCAGCGCCATCCGGCAAAGATGACGCTCAAGCTCCTGGAGCAGGTGACCACCAGGTACTTGTCAAGGAGCATGCCGGACGGACGGACGGTCCTCAGGGCTATCAACCGGCCCTCTGCGGTGACGCGGGTTGGGCCGGAATAGATGCTGGTGGGGTTTCCGCTTGCGATATGCCGGGTGAAAAACGCTCCTTCCAGCGCGAAGTTCTTCCCCAGTATTTCCTTGAATTCCGGTTCGTTCATAAACAGGATTCCGTCGCTGTGCAGCACGTTTGCGCGCATGTCCGGAGCAGAAAGAACCGAGTTCAAGATGGGAACGAAAAACTCCGGATCAAGAACCGCCATGGCCACCCCGTCGAACTCGCCCAGGGGGCCCGAAACCATGCGGGCCACGTTTATGGTGTATGTGCCAAGCACCGTGGTGTACGGAGCCGAGATGTAGAGCGCGCCTGGATTTGCTGTCCGCTCAATGTGCCTGAACGACTCGCCGTTCTTGAAATTACTGCCGCGAAGCTCAGCCCGGCTGGAAGCCACGGCGTTTCCATGCCTGTCCATAAGAACGAACGAGCGCACCCCGGGCAGCCCGGTCTTGAGTACGGCCAGACGTTCATCGAGACGCTGGCCGGACTCGCGCCTGGCCCAATCATCCGAAAGGGTGGCCAAAAGAGCGTTCAGGGACGTAATCTGGCTGTTGATGAGCTGTTCGATGGTCTTGGTGTTGGAGAGGAGTTCCGCCTCTTCCCTGGCCTCGATGCGGGTCTTTTCCTCGAACAAAAACACCGCGAAGAATGCGCCCAGGGCCAGCAAAGCGGCTCCGAGGGCCGCCCAGGAACGTGATACTCCGGATACGCTGGTACGCTTTGTCATGCTCACTCGCTGATGCGTGATGCGTTGCGCCCAGGTTCATGATGACCCCTGGCAAATTGCACCTTAGCACATAAACAGGGGGATGAGAAAGTAGGGGAACGAAAAAGATCCGAAGGACGGATGCGTCTTAGCTGTACCGCGCAGTGCAAGCCGTCACGTGCCGGTACGAATGGCAATCACATCCGCCCGTTTCCATTGACCCGTTCACGCACCTGGGGCATAGGATGAGTGTACTGGTGCCGTCGCACCCGGCAGGCATTCGACCCAAAGGACAGGCATGAGCGAGAGAGTTACGGGTAATGGGGAGGTCTCAGTTGAAGGGCCGAAAAGCTGGCTCTCGGTCAATACAAGCCTGTACGCCGTGGTGGCCTGCGCCATCCTTCCCGCTCTGTCGATCATCCTCTACAACGGGTTCACCTTGCGCGAGCAGGTGCTCTCGGAAGCGCGCAACCGGCTCGACAACCTGACCGAGAGCATCGCCACCCTGCAATCCGAGAAGACGCACCTGGCCAGAACCCTTGGTCATACCCTGGCCGCCCTGCCCCAGGTCCGGCACTTCGATGCCCTGGATTGCTCGAACCTGTTCGCTCACCTCTTGCACGAGAATAAAGCCCTGGCCAACATCGTGCTCCTGGATGCCACGGGGAAGGTGCAGGCGTCGGCCCTGCCAGCCTCGAACGACCTCGACCTGTCGGACCGCACCTCGTTTAGGGACGCCGTTCGCACCAAGAGTTTCAGCGCCGGCGACTTCATGGTCAGCCGGATCGCCAAGGTGCCGGTGATGCAGTTCTCCACCCCGGTTCTGGATGAGAATTCCCGGCTTCTGGGCGTGGTGCTGGTCACCTACGACCTTGGCAAGTACCATCCGTTTTTTGCCCAGCTCACGCTGCCCGCCGACAGCCGCCTGACCCTCATGGACCGGGGCGGCGTCCGGCTGCTGGCCCTGGCAAAAGGGTCCGATCCGCCGCCCATCGGCCAGCCCATCGTGGCCGAGAACTGGCGCACCATCGTGGAGTCCAAAGAGGAATCCGGTTCGTTCATCGCCACCCGCTACGACGGCACCACCGTTCTGTTCTATTTCAGCAAGCTCAGGCTGCTCGAAAGCGAACCGCCCTACATGGTGGTGCTTCTGAACATTCCCCTGTCCGTGATCTACAGACAGGCCGACAAGACGCTCATGGCGAACCTGGCCCTGATGGCCGGGGCCGCGCTTCTGGCCATGATCATCGCCAGGCTCCTGGGCAGGAAGCTGGTGGGCAGGCAGGTCGAGGCCATAAAGGAGAGCGAGGAGCGTTTCCGGCAGCTCTTCGACAACATGCAGGAGGGCCTGGCCATCTACCGGCCCGTGGACCAGGGGCAGGACTTCGTGTTCGTGTCACTCAACCGGGCTGGCCAGGCCTTGGGCAATGTCACCCTGAATGATGTGGCAGGCAGGCGCGTCACGGATGTGTTTCCGAGCGTCAGGCAGTTCGGACTGCTGGAAGCGATGCGGCGCGTCCACTCCACGGGGGAGCCGGAACACCTGCCCCTTAACATCTACTCGGACAACCGCCTCACCCACAGCGCGGAAAACTACGTCTTCAGGCTCCCCTCCGGGCTCGTGGTCACCCTCTTTTCCGACACCAGCGTCCAGAGGATGGCCGAAGAGGCCTTGCGCGAAAGCGAGCGCAAATTCCGCACCCTCTTCGAGTCCATGACCGAGGGGGCCGCGGTCCACGAAATGGTCTACGAAGCCCCTGGTAAGGCCGTGGACTACAGAATCCTGGACGTGAACCGAAGCTTCGAGCGCCAAACGGGCATAGACCGCTCGAAGGCGGTGGGAGCCTTGGCCTCGCTGGTGTACGGCTCGGACGCCCCGCCCTATCTCGACATCTATGCCAGGGTGGCCGAGGGTGCGGAGCCGGAGTGGTTCGAAACCTACTTCCCGCCCCTTAACAAGCATTTCCGCATTTCCGCCTTCTCCCCGGACAAGGGCCGGTTCGTCACCATCTTCCAGGACATCACCGAGGCAAAGCTTTTGGAGGAGAAACTCAAGAAGAGCGAAAGCAAGCTTCGGGCCACGCTCAACAGCCTGCCCGCCATGATCTCCTACTGGGACGCGAACCTCCGCAACGGATTCGCCAACCAGACCTACCTGCAATGGTTCGGAATAAACGCCGACACGATCGACGGCATGCACCTGCGAGACGTCATTGGCGAAGAATCCTTCACCAGCAACCAGCCCTACATACAGGGTGTGCTGGCCGGGACAGCCCAGGCCTTCGAGCGCGCCGCCAAAAACCCAGACGGGCACTCCATCCGCCACTCCTTCGTGCAATACATCCCGGACGTTGCCGATGGCGCGGTTCTGGGCTTCTATTCGCTGATCACGAACATCACCCAGGTGAAGACGGCCGAGATAGCGCTCATGGCCTCGCTCCGGGAAAAGGAGGTGTTGCTCAAGGAGATCCACCACCGGGTGAAGAACAACCTCCAGATCATCTCGAGCCTTTTGAGCCTCCAGGAAAAAGGGATCGAGAACCCCGAGGCTCAGCGAATCCTTCTGGACTGCCAGGGGCGGGTGATGTCCATGGCCCTGGTCCACGACCAGCTCCACCGGTCGGACAATCTTGGCGGAATCGACATGGCCCCCTACCTGGGCGAGCTCCTGCGGCGCCTGGCCATCGGCTACAAAGGCAAACGGGACATCACCATGGAGCTTGCCATCGCCTCCATCGCGCTTTCCCTGGACCAGGCCATCCCGTTTGGCCTCATCGCCAACGAGCTGGCCACCAACGCCTTCAAGCACGCCTTCAACGGCGTCCAGAAAGGCACCATTACCATAAGCGCCGTCAGGAACGGCCAGAACGTGGCCTTCACCATCGCCGACAACGGCAAGGGCCTGCCCGGGGACTTTTCTCTCGACGGGCAGTCCACGCTGGGGCTGCAGATCGTCACCCTGCTGGCCAACCAGCTGCACGGAACGCTTGCGGTGGAATCGGACGGTGGCACCCGGTTTCGCCTGGAATTTCCGATCGATCGCGATTGAACCGGCGTAACCCGACACGCCAGTCGCTATCGCCGCATGCCGTTGTGTGCGGAAAGAACTCGACCGAAAAGGCGGTCGCGTGCACGCATCATATCATCACCAAAAGGGAGGGTTACGAGAAACTTCCTGTGCCAGCCCGAATAAGCGATACGAATCAGTATAGAATGTGATAAAGAATCCGAATTCGCTTTTGCCGTTTTCTTCGCGGGCTCTTACCCGCCTGATTGGCAGATGATGTGTATATCTCAGGAGTCTCTAGTGTCCGGACACAATAACTTTGTTTCAAATGAAACATCCAAGCTCTGCGAAGAATTGCAGAAACTTGGCTATACAGACACCACAAGCTGGCTGGCTGTCGTATTGTTCGCAAGAAATATCGTCACATCGTTTTCAATTCTGAACCAGGACCAGAAGAAACAGGCTCAGCAGGTTGTCTTTAACGGCATTGCTGCTAAGGATTCCTCAACAAATGGCTTTTATAAAATAATACACGGGGTTGAAGACATTGTTGCAGACAATGTGAGAATGCATTCCTTGAAATCGCAGCTCGCATTGTACAAAAGCAGCTCCCATTCCCTGGCCGAATCCATATCGGATTTCATTTCCAATTCTTTGTCCACGAGCACCGGCAGAGACAAGATAGTCACTGAGTTTGAACGCGATGTTCTGAGCCTCATGGCATCAAAAGATGACGCCAATTCCATTATTCTAAAACTGCGCGACCTTGTGACAACAATGCTCCAGCACTACAGGGACGAAGCAAAAAAATGGGAACGGGAGGCCAGAAAGTTCGAGCAGCTCATCAATATCGACCCCATGCTGAACACGCTGCACAATCGCAGATCACTCGACAACTACCTTACCAAGGCGATCAAGAAGTCAAAGTCCAAGAACACGCCCCTTTCACTGCTCATGATCGACATTGATGATTTCAAGAAGACAGTGAACGATGTTTACGGCCATCCTGTGGGGGATGACGTGCTGAGGACCCTGGCAAAGATACTCACGGACATAGCTTCCAAGAACGGCTTCTTCGCGGCGCGCTACGGCGGGGACGAGCTCGTTCTGGTGTGCCCGCTCACCGGAGACGAGGCGGAGAACCATGCGGACGCCATCCGGTATGCCGTGCAGAACTACGAGTTCCGGTCGAGGGTAGGCGGCAAGCTGACCGACACCATCGTCCGGTTCACGGTTTCCATAGGCGTGGCCGAGTACCATGGAGACTGGACGGCGGATGACCTGCTCAACTCGGCGGACCAGGCCATGTACCACGGCAAATGCAAAGGAAAAAACAGAGTGTCCCGGTATTGCCTGCTGCATGACGAGAAATAGTTCCCCGAACTCGCGGTAACGCTGCCAATCCCGAAACAGTCCTCCAGCTTGTTCATCACTCCGACCATCCCTCTCAACGCGTACCGCGCCTGAATCCCCGTTATTGCCGGGCGCCATCCACCGCATCTTGCCGTGTGGCTGTGCCAGAGGCGCAAAGCGGCCAAGCCCAATGCGGGCAAAGGCGCGAACCCTTCATCAGGGTTTTCGCTTCAGAAACGCCGCGCCAACGAAGAGGTTCAGCGTAAGGCTCACCCCCAAGAGGATCCGCAGCCAGAGCGGCCCGAGCCGCGCGTTGTCGGGCAATGCGTTCCCGGACGCCGGGCCGGTTCCCGGCGCGGCCGCCTCGGATGGAGCCGCCTGGGAAGCCGGTGGGGAGGCCGGGTGGTAATCGGTCTCGGCCACGGCCTTGTGCCCTTCGTCGTCCGCGACCTCCACACGCCAGAGTCCCGGCCGGTCGGGCAGGAAGGCGAACCTGCCGTTGCGGTCGGTCCTGGCGGCCACGAATTCCGTTTTCTCATCCCCGGGGCCAAAGACCTTCACCTTGTTCCAGGCCATGGGTTCGCCCCCTGAATAGTGAAAATACACCGCCAATGCCCGCTGGCCGCCGTCAAGCCAGCGCGAGCCCGTGCCATGGGCCCGGGCGCTTGGGGGGAGCGCCCAGGCCGCAACCAACACAACCGCGAGGCTTACGAGGCGTATGCGAACATCGATTGCCGGGCGTCCGCGGCCAGTGCGGACGCCCGGGGCGAACCCCCTCGGGCAGGCCTGGCCGGAACCCGATTCCTGCAAGCGCGCTCCGGAAACGCCCTGTCCAAGGAGAGTGTTCGTCATCATCATTCGTCCTGGCTAATTGACCGAAAATACCAGCACGGAGCGCATCACGTGCTCCTTTACGCCGTCCTTGCCGGGCACCTTGTGCTGCACACGCACCATCCACAATCCCTTCTGCATGAACTTCACCTGGGCCACGCCCTTGTCGCTGGTTTCGGTGTACCAGCCGTAGGAGTTCTCGGCCTTGGTGTAGCCGTCGCAGGTGGCGAAAACCTCGGTGGACAGGGGCTGGCCGTCGTAGATGATCTGGAAGGCGGTTTCCTGGCCGGCCTTGTAGCCTGCGGGGTCGGACAGGGGCATGATCTCAAGCTTTTGTCCGGCGGGCTTCTTCCAGCCCTCGTCGGGCTTGTCCACCACCAGCAGGGTCTTGCAGAACTTCTCGTACGCGTTGGCAAAGGTGGCGCCGGGGTATTTGTCCTTGCCGCCCTTTTGCATGCCGTCCGGGGTCTTGCTCCAGACCTGCGGCAGGCGGTGGCCCACCAGCATGGCGTAGCCGGGTTTCGTGAAACTGGCCTTGCCGTCGTAGGTGAACGTTTTGGGGTCAGCGGTGAGGGCCACGTCCCTGGCTCCCGTGGAATCCATTGCCGACACCTTCACATCGGCGGCGTCCTCAAGCTCCTCGCTCACCATGAACGCGTGGGAAGACACAACCGAAACGGGAACGCTCTCCCCGGCCTTGACCACGGTCTTGCCCGGTTTGACGATGAATTCGTGGGCCAGAGCCGGATTTGCCGTCAAGGCGACGAGGGCTACAAGCGCTGCCAGGGTGAAGAAAACCGAACGCGGGAACATGCTGCCTCCTGAGGATTTCGTATGCGCGTAGCATTTATTCGTGACTCGTGTTACTGTCAAGAGGTTTGCTCACCTTCCCACGAAAGGAAAACAGTACGTGAAGCGGACGACTCGGGGGATGGATTTGCTAGGGATTCCGGCTGTTACGACCGGCTTACGGCGTCAGGCGTGATCGCCATAATTATCGCGTGAATTCAGGCGGTAAACGCACACGGCAAGTGTGCGATACCTTTTTAGCCATGTCGGCGGAAACGCCGCGCAGTTCTCGAACCTGGGCGCAAGGATTCGGGCAACGCTCCCGCGCTCCAGCGGAACTGTTATTTGGCAGGCGCCGGTACGGTTTCGTTCATCTCAAGAAAAGTCAGGACGATGCGGGCAAATTCGGCCGGGGCCTCGAACTGGAGGTGATGGGTCCCGTTTTTGAACTGGACAAGCCAGGCGCCGGGGATAAGGCCGGCCAGGGTCTTCGAGCTCTGCGTGCCCACGATGGTGTCCGCGGTGCCCACCAGCAGCATCACCTGGTTCGTGATAAGCGCCACCCTGTCCAGGGGGGCCTCCCAACCCATTGCCGCCTGGATCTGCTTCTTGATGGTCGGGTTGTCTGGCAGGGGTCCGCTCTTAAATGCGGCGGCCACGGCTTTTCCATCGGTCGACGTGGCATGGATGACCGCCTTGCCCACCCTGTCCGGATAGTCGAGAAGCAGATTCTGGGTGGTGACGCTCGACTGGGAATACCCCAGCACATTGGTTTTGCTCACTCCAAGAGAATCAAGCAGGCTGATCACGTCCTTGGCGAAAAGCTTGTAATTGAAATCCAGCCCGTTGTCCGTGGTGTACCCCATCCCGCGGTTGTCCATGATGATCAGCTGGTATTTGGCGGAGGCCGCGTCGATGAACTCGGGGGTCCAGCGGTCCATGGTGCAGCCAAGCCCGGTGAGCAGCAAAAGCGGCTCCCCGGAACCGATCAATTTGTACCCTATCTTGATCCCGTTGGCCTCGACCTGGTAGATGGCGTGGCCTTTCCCGTCCACGGCGATCTTTTCCCCCACAGGCGACACGTCCTTGGCCAAAGCCGCGCCAAGAGTAAGACCCAACGCAAGGGCCAGAGCGCACACGACGCGAACGCCGGTGTAGAACATGCTTGCATGTATCATGTGTAATTCCTTGGTATTGGAACTTTCTGCACTTTCCTGAAAGCTCTTTATCCATGATGACTTCGCAACGCAATTCCAGGCAGGGACTGCAAACAATAAAGGGCGTTGCTTGAGAAACCGCAGGGCCATCCGGGCCAGATACTGGCGCAGCGGAGTCCTTGGATTAAGAGGAGGCGTTCGTACGGCGCGCAAGCCTACGCCGGGCGAACACTTAAGGGAAAGCTGAGTCTGAAGGTGGTCCCCTCGCAAATGTCCGTGGCAAGCTTGCCGCGTAGCTGCCTGGCCAGCATGGTGACGATCTGCAGGCCCAGGGACTGGTCCTTTCGCGCCTCGTAGTCAACGGGCAGGCCCGTGCCGTCGTCGGCCACAAGCAGGCTGACCGTGCCGTCGTGCAGTGTCGCCACGACGCGTATGCACCCTTGGCCCGTGTCCTTGAAGGCGTGCTTCAGGGAGTTGGTGACCAGCTCGTTTATTATGAGCCCAAGGGGGATGGCCTGGTCCAGGCACAGGGCTATGGTGGAAGGTTCAAGCACCAGGGAGATGCTGCGCCCGGACGCGTAGGTCGAGACCAGCCGGGGGAGGAACTGCCTGAGGTATTCGTCCAGGCCCACACCGGAGAGGTCCCTGGAGCGGTAGAGCTGCTCATGGATAAGGGCCATGGAGGCCACCCTGCCCCTGCTGCTGGCCAGTGCGTCCAGGGCCGCCGGGTTGTCCAGGGAGTTTTCCTGAAGGCTCAAGAGGCTGGAGATGATCTGGAGGTTGTTTTTCACCCGGTGGTGAACCTCCCGCAGGAGTACCTCCTTCTCCTTGAGCGACTCCTTGATGGCTTCCTCGGCGTGCACCCGGTCGGTGATGTCCGGAAAGGTGGTGAACGCGCCGATCATGCGCCCGTCCCGGCCGAAAATGGGCGCGGCGCTCACCAGCTCCCAGCGGGTGGCTCCGTCGGCGCACTGGATGCGCAATAGCTCGTTCTTGGTGGTCTCCCCGGCCATGGCCCGCGAAAGCGGCAGATCAGTAACGGACACTAGGCGCCCCTGCGGGTCGTATTCCGCCCACTTCCTGTCGATGTCTAAAAGGGAGCGGCCCAGGTATTCCGACCCGTCCTCGACGCCAAGGAAGTCCTTGCTGGCCTTGTTGGCGATTGTGACCACGCCGCCGGGCATGGTCACCAGGACCATGGGGACCGGGTTCTGCTCGAAGGTGGCGTCGAGCATGGCCTTGGCGTCGGCCAGCTCCCGGTCGGATTGTTTGCGGCTGGTGATGTCGCGCATGATGCCCACGGCATGCCAGCGCCCCTCGATTTCAAGCCCGGAGAGGGAAAGCGAGACATCAAGCTCCGCCCCGTCCTTGCGTTTCGCGGCCAGTTCCACGGTCCTGCCCAAAACACCGCCCTGGCTCGCGGACCTGAACCTGTGAACCGCGGCGCGGGCCTCTTGTTGGTAACGCTCCGGCGCCAGAATCTCATGCAGTTCCATTCCAAGGGCTTGTTCGCGCGAGTATCCGAGAATGCGCTCGGCAGCCAGGTTCCAGAAGCTTATCCTCCCGTCCGGGTCCATCATGATGATGGCGTCCTGGGCCGCGTCGGTTATGCGGTTGATGCGGGCGGTGCTCTCCTTGAGCTCCTTTTCGGTCCGCTCCAGGTCGGCTATCAGGCGGGCCTGGCGCAGGTTCTGGTGCGCCATGGCTGAGAGCTGGTTGGCCAAAGTAAAAAGCACCTGGGCCAGATTCTGAAAGCGTTCAAGCGACATCTTCGGGACTTCGCCAAAGGCTTTGGCCACCTCGTCCTCTTCCGCGCCGATCTGCCTGGCGTAGGCGCGTATGGACTCTTCGGTCTGGGTTTCGTCGCGCACCTGGCCTATGAGCCAGCAGGCCACATGCTGGCCGCCAACGGTAATACCGGCTCCGGCGTCCCACAGCCCCCCGCTCTTGCAGTGCTCGATAATGGGCCCCGTGGCGCAATGCCGCCCGATGGACGCGTCGGACATCCTGCAGTTTTCGCATCCTTTCTCGGTCTTGCGGATGAGATCGCTGCACAGGCGGCAGAAGTTGCTGGGGTTGGTGATGGGGGTGCCGTCAGGATAGGTTATGATCGAGGCCACGCCCGTGGCCGTGGCGAATTCGTCCTGCAGGCGCTGCAATTTCGAGATGTCAAAAAGGTCCTTGAAATCGATCGTCGCGGAATCAGTGGATGGAATCCGCGAACAGCACAACGTGTCCATCCGGAGTTCTCCGGCGTGTCCGGTCGTCGCGCTGCGAGATTCAAGAAAAGCAATCTTCCGGCGGGCGGCTTGAAGCTCGGCAAGGAGCTCGTCGCTGGTATTTGCGCTGTCGCGCATGGCTCCCCGTGTGGTCTTGCTCAACAAGCGGCATGAACTCCAATTACATGTCGCAGAGTGGTACGTTTGTACCCCGAAGGCGTGCTTATGGTCAATTGGAACGCGAAAAACGCCGCTTTGGCGGCGTCTCGCGGCGGGGATGCACCGTGCCGTGGGCTTGCGCGAGACCGCGCTTCAAGCCGGACAGTGCCTGCCCCGGCAACCGCACGGCCGGGCCTTTCCGGGAGCGCACTGGCGGACGGGCCATGGTGAAGTCGCACGATGCGGCCCGCCCGGTCCGCGCTCTCTATGACTTGAAATATGTAAAACCAGATGCGTGGTACACAAACCGTTGCACTAACCCTTAACCGTCTTCTTTGTCCGCCTTTCCCAGAGCTTCATGTCCTTCATCTTTGTCCGCCTGGTGCGGGTAAGTTCCTTGCTGGCCAATGCGGTTCCAGGTTTGAGTCCATGCTTTTCAAGGTAGGACTTCTTGTCCAGACCGTGTGTGATCAGATGGCGCTTGGTTATAACCTTGAACGATTCCCCGCATTCAAGACAGGTGACGGATTTTTCCTTGATGGCCTTCTTCGGATCCTGGCCCTTTGCGGAGCCTGATTCGTAGACACATCCCCCAGGTTCAACAATGCCTTTCAGATTGGCTGTCAGGCTTGCCACCATGGAAGTGATTTCCCCGGCAGTCATCGAGCGGAACTTGGCTTGCGCTTTAACAATATCCAAGGCTTCTTTCAAACAGTCATCCATGTGTGCCTCCGGTTTCTACATTTGAAATTATATCCGAGAGTATTAAGGTCACATCATATAGGCACACTTCAACTGATATGCAAGACTTTCTTTCGAAACATGAGTCAGAGCTTATGCAATCGAAAACAGGGCGATAAGTAATCCAGCAATGGCATGCATAAGGCACGGGCGGTACCATCCGGGTCGCAGGGAGGGACGGGCTTGCATTGCGCTCTTCACTCCATTGTCACCCGCACATTTTCACATGATATTCTTATTTCTCTCGGGGCAAAGGCATCCTCAACCAGCGGGAATACGGAAAGAATACGGACGACAAAGGCGTGAACCATTTACCCGGGAAGCGGGGTGGAATGTAACTGAATGAAATGGTGTCGACGCTCTCATCTCCACCCTGACAGTCATTTGGCCGGGTAGCCGTCATCCGGGTCCTGATAGAGCAGCCCGTCGCGGTTGATGGTCATTGTGGGGACGAACCGGACTCGAAGCTCCTGCGGCTTGCCTTTCGGATGTTTGGGCAGCTTCTTCTCGATCTGCGCGACTTGAGCGGCGCTTGGCGGTTCGGGCCCGCGAACAACGGCGCGCACTATGAGGCCTCCACCTTTTTGCTCCTCGAAACGAACGGAAACCAGGTAGTTTCCTTCAATGCTTTCAAGTTCCTGCTGCAAGGAGTGCTTTGAAGAAGATTCAAAGATCTTTTTGGAGAGAACCTCATGCATGCTGTCTGTCAAAACGCCGGCCAGAACGACCAGAATGCAAATGCTCACGCCGTTCATTTTAATGAAGTTAAAGAATGACACACCGTACGCATGGCTGATCTTCCGAAACCCCGTGAACCAGAAGACCACGGACGAAGCGAACTGAATGGCCACAATGTTCGTGAACGTAAGCAGGAGCGCGCCGGAAGCTGGAACGATTTCCCCGCGCGCGAAAAGGATGCTCGCGGCCGACAGCGGCGGGACAAGCGCGGTGGCGATGGCCACGCCAACGAACGCGACACTCAGGCGGGGCGACACCGTTGCATACGCGCCGGCCGCTCCTCCGGCCAGGGCGACCATCAGGTCGGCGAAATTCGGCGTGGTCCGGGCGATTATTTCATTGGTTATTGGCACATCGCCATGAATGACACCAACCGTAAGCGCGACAGCAATAACGCTCACCGCGCCGGCTCCAAGCGTGACCAGGCTTCTAAGCAGCAACTTCATGTCGCTGTCGACCAGCGCCAAGGACACTCCCGTAATGGGGCCGAGAAGCATGGCGATAATCATGGCGCCGATAATAACGGCCGGACTGTTCGCAAGAAGACCATAGCTCGCGATGGTGGCCGCGAGCATGTTCATGAACACATACGCAAGGCTCAGCTCCGCTCCATTGGCGATGCTTAAGCGAACGGCCTGACTGTGCTGGGTATTATTGTCGTTTTCGCTCATGGTGTTCTTCCCGCTGTAATCATAACGGACCAAAGCAGTTACGGCCTGAAAGACAAAAAGCCCGTGCGTCTGCCAGACCCCCGCCGAAGGTACGCGGGCCAGGCAAGGAGGTCCCAGGGAATGCCTCCGGGCGCACCAAGAGAGTTACGGGCGAGGCCGAATGGCCTCCCCAATACGGTGCCGGCTCACGAACGGGACCGCCACGGCCTTGGGCTTTTCGGCCCAATGGCCGGGCGCACGCCCGTCAGGCCGACCGCCTACCAGGGGCGCAGGCTGTCGTCCGAGCCCACCACGTCCCAGAGGTCGTACTCGGGGCCGGTGAGATTGCCGTCGCGGTTGGTGTCGTGGCGGTTGAACATCTCGTCGGCCTTGTCCTGGGCGTTGTCTTTGAACAGATTCCTGAATTCCTGGCGGGAGATCTTCCCGTCCTTGTTGGCATCGGCAGCGTCGTAGGCGGGTTTTTTTGCGGGAGTGGCGCAGGCCACGAGGGCGAGCAGGCTTAAGATGGCGATGGCGCGCATGGTAGCTCCTGTGATCGTTGGCTTTTCGAGGCCCGAAGGGCCATCATGAGTATCCCTGACACCGACAACGTGTTTGGTCAACCATGTCGAGGGCGCTTGGCCGTGGCGTCAGGTTTTCATGCACAGCTGCTCGACAGTCAGTCCGAGAGCCGTGGCCACCTTGCTCAAAGTGGCCTTGCGCGGTTTGGCCGTGCGGGCCTCTATCTGCTCAAGCGCCGCGGGCGATATGCCCATCCTCCTGGCCACCTCTTCCTTGGCAAGCCCAAGATGCTCGCGCCAGGCCCGGCAGAGGCTCTTTCGCCCGTTTCCCGCCAGGTCGATCACTTCCTGGGGTATGGTGTCGTTCGTATTGGTCATGCGCGCAGATAAATTGAAACGTGCGCGCAAGACAACCCCCCGCTTCTTCCGTATTCTTCGGGCTTGCCTTCCCTCCTGCAATTCGTAATAAAATACCCCACTCCCATCACAATGGGCCAGACAGGATTTCGTACGCCCTGTTTTAGCTGGTTGGTTTACCGAAACCAGATGACGACTGATCTCGCATCCCGGCAACCAAGCCATAACGACGTACCAACCCTGTGGAGGCCAGAACTTGAAAATGACCCCCAAAACATGGGCTGCGGCACTGTTGTTTGTGCTGCTTGGCGTCTGTCACCAGGCGTCTTTCGCCCAAGAAGCGGCGCCCGGCGGTGACAAGGACCTCCAGAAGCTCACCCAGCAATCCTCGAACCCGGTGGGCGATCTGTGGATGATCGCCAACCAGTTCAACTTCAACCTCATTCAGTCGGAAAAAGGCAAGCTCTACAGCGACCCCAAGCTACAGTTCAACTGGAACTTCCAGCCGGTGCTCACCTTCGACCTTTCAAGCGACCTACGCCTTATCACCAGGCCGGTTATTCCCATCTACAACTCTCCCTACGAGGCCGGACTCTCCAAGGTGGACTACAAGTTCGGGCTTGGCGACATAGAATTCATGGCCCTGCTCACTCCCAACAGCCAGCAGTCCTCCGGCTTCATCTTCGGAGCAGGCCCCACCGCCATCTTCCCCACGGCCACGGACAAGCACCTTGGCAACGGCAAGTGGCAGCTCGGCCCGGCCGTGGCCGCGCTCTACATGGACGAAAAATGGGTTGTCGGCGTGTTCCCGCAGCACTGGTGGTCCATTGGCGGGGATGCCAAACGCAGAAACGTGAGCCTCACCAAGGCCCAGTACTTCATCTGGTATTCCCCCGCGCCCACGTGGCAGGTGGGCATGGCTCCCAACATCCTCGTCGACTGGATGCAGTCCAAGGCCGAGGACCGCTGGACAGTGCCCGTGGGCCTTGGCGTGTCCAAGCTGGTGCAGGTGGGCAAGGTGCCTGTGAAGTTCGGCATCGAGGCCGACTATTCCGTGGTTCGCCCCCGCAACATCCCGGGCAACGAATGGACCTTCAAGTTCACCGTGACCCCGATTCTGCCGAAACTCTTTTAAAGAACACAGCCAAGGAGAATGTCATGTCGAGATACTTCCTGATTCCATGCCTTCTTGCCTTCGCCCTGCTGGCCTGGTTCCAGCCCGCCCAGGCCTGCACCAGCATCCGCCTGAAAACCGCGGATGGGGCCGTGATCTACGCCAGGACAATGGAGTTCGCCAACTTCCCCTCTAGCGTGTGCGTGGTCCCCAAGGGCTCGAAATATCAGGGAACCCTGCCCGACGGTCAGTCCCGGGGCATGAAATGGACCGCCAAGTACGGGTTCGTGGGCATGAACGTGGAGGGCGTTCCCATCGTAACCGACGGCATGAACGAAAAGGGCCTCATCGTGGGCAGCCTCTACATCCCCGCCTACGTCAAATACCAGCCCTACTCGTCCGCCAAGGCCTCCTCCACCCTGGCCCAGTTCGAGGTGAACACCTGGCTGCTTTCTAGCTTCGCCACCGTGGCCGAAGTGCGCAAGGGCATCAAGTCGGCTACCGTGTGCCAGGGCCCAATGGAGAAAACAGGCGCCACTCCCCTGCACTTCACCGTGCACGACGCCACCGGCGAAAGCCTGGTGATCGAATACGTGGACGGCGCATTGAAGCTCCACGACAACCCCATAGGCGTACTGACCAACTCCCCCAACTTCGACTGGATGCTCACCAACCTCTCCAACTACGTCAACCTCTCCCCGGACAACGCCAATGGCACGACCATGAGCGGTGTGAAGGTCCTGCCCTTCAGCCAGGGCTCCGGCCTGCTGGGCCTCCCCGGCGACTTCACCTCCCCCAGCCGCTTCGTGCGCATGGTGGCCCTGACCCAGACCGCCGAACCCGTGACCGGGCCCGATGCGGGCGTCACCCTGGCCATGACCATAATAAACAACGTGGACATCCCCGTGGGCTCGGTGCGCCAGAAAACCGCCACCGGGGTCGACCTCGAGATCACGGACTGGACCGTGGTGGCCGACGTGGCCCGCAAGCGCTACTACTACCGCACCTACGACAACAAGAACTGGAGCTATGTGGATCTGACCAAGGCCCTGGCCGGGGCCAAGTCACCCATGAGCATCGCCATCAACAAGCCCGCGGACTATCCCGATGTTTCGGCTGCGGCCAAACCCATGCCGCAGTAATCCGTGGCGGAAATCGTCATAAAAAATATCGCAAGGGGCTTACTATGTTACGGAACCTGCACATGCTGACTCATCGGCTTGGCCGCGCAGCTCTCATGGCGTTGTGCGCGGCCACGCTGCTCACGGCCTTCGCCGTGGATTCGCGCGCCACCGAGGGCGGAACCAGCCACTACATCCAGGGCGCCTACGGCGACTTCCTCATGGGGCTTATTCCCGGGGAAGGCTTCTACGTTCGAAACGACACCATCTACATGGCCCAGAGCCTGAAGCAGGCCTTCAAGGGAGGCTACGTCTACGGCCAGTTGAACGCCTACACGGTGCTGAACCTCACCAAGCTCTCCTACGTGGCGGACGTGCCGGCCATTGGGGGACTCCTGGGCCTGGCCGTTGGCGTACCGGTCATCATAAACACCAACGTGGGCGGCAACGTGAACATCTTCGACCCACGGGGCAAGGGCCACAGTTTTTCAAAAACCGGCGACGGCAACAGGGGTGGGCTCTCCGACATCTTCATAACCCCGGTGGCCGCCTGGAGCTTCGGAGAATGCCATCTGGCGCTCATGCCCACGGTCTTTCTCCCCACCGGCTACTTCGACAAGAAGGTGCTCACCAACCTGGGCATGGGTTACTTCTCCTTCGACGGCAACGTGGCCTTCACGTGGCTGAGCAAAAAGGGGTACGAGATATCGCTCAATGCCGGCTACATGATAAACAGCGAAAACACCGCCACCAAGTACCTGTCCGGCAACCAGTTCCACCTGGATTGGACAGCCGCCTACCACTACAACGAGCGCTTCGCCTTCGGGGCCGTTGGCTACGTTGTGGCGCAGACCACGCCGGACTCGGGCAAGGGCGCAACCATGGGGCCCTACAACTCCTCCAGCACAGGCATTGGCCCGCTGGTAAGCTACACCACGCCCGTTTTCGGCAAGGACGTGAGCTTCATCGCCAAGTGGATCCACGACATCGGCGGGCAGAATAGGCTCACGGGTGACGTCATCTACGGGTCCTTCGCCGTGAAGTTCTAGGCCGGGCCACGCGGGACCGAAAGAGGAGAGCCTTTAAGCCAACCATCATCGAGGAGAACGCCATGCGAGCTTTTCGTTCATTATGGCGATTGTGCGTTCCGGGGATACTGTCCCTGGCCGTCATGCTTGCGGGTCTGGCAACGCTGCCCGCCTACGCCGCACCCCCGGACACCGTGTTCTTCAATGCCAAGGTGGTCACGATGGGCCCCGGGGGGGCCATCGCCCAGGCTGTCTGCGTGGCTGACGGCAAATTCCTGGCCGTCGGGACCAACGAGGAGATGAAGAAACTCGCAGGCCCGGCCACCCAGCTGGTCGACCTGGGCGGCAAGACGGTTCTGCCCGGGCTTATCGACGCCCATTGCCACCCCATGGAGACGGTGTTCTTAAAGGACAACTGGGTGGATGCCAGGTATCCGGGGACCAAGTCCGTCAAGCAGGCCCTCGAAAACATCGCGGAGTGGGTCAAGAAGACGCCCAAGGGCGAGTGGGTCTTCGTGGCCTGCGCCTCGGCCAGCCAGAACAAGTTCGAGGAAAAGCGGCTGCCCACCAAGGCGGAGCTTGACTCGGTTGCCCCGGACAACCCCGTGGTTCTGGCCGACGGCGCGCATCTGTGCGTGGTGAACTCCCCGGCACTTAAACTGCTTGGCATAACCAAGGGCGTCACCAAGCTCCAGCACGGAACCACCGTCATCATGGACCAGAATGGCGAGCCCACCGGAGCCCTGGCCGACGCCCAGGCCGATGTCCCCACCAACCCGACAGTGAAGGACCTGGAACGCTTCTACACCACGGGCATCCAGTCGTTCTGGAACCAGAACGGGTTCACCTCGCTCATGGCCATCACCCCGGCCACGGCCCTGCCCGTTCTCCAGGCGGTGGCGAAGACCGGCGTCAAACCCACCATCCGCTTCAGCACCTCGGTGTGGACCTCGTCCAACGCCAAGAACATGCCCGAGGACGTGAGCGGTTTTCGCATGCCCAAGGAGGCTGATCCGTCCTGGTACAAGTTCGCGGCCATAAAGGACTGGATTGACGGCGAAAACGACGCCCGCACCGGCTACATGTGCGAGCCCTACGTGGGCCATGCCGACACCGACCCGGTCGGAAACCGGGGAACGCTGGTGACGGACCAGGCTGGCGCCAACCGCTTCGCGGCCATCGCGGCCAAGAACGGCGTGATCAGCATGATCCATTGCTCCGGCGACAAGGCGGTGACCATGGGCCTTGACGCCTACGACGCGCTTCTCAAGGCAGGTACCCCCGCGCCCATCATGCGCATCGAGCACTTCGGCATGTTCCAGCTCAAAGACGAACAGCTCGCCCGGGCCAAACAGATGATGAAGAGCGGGCTTCGCGTGGTGGTCCAGCCCATCTGGCTCTCGGAGCTTGTGAAGGCCGACTTCGAGAACATGGACCCGAAGCTGGCCGCCACCGGTTTCAAGTTCCGCTCCATGGTGGACGCCGGCTTGGAGCCCGCCGCCAGCAGCGACATGACGGGCATCTACCTTGGCAACATAAACCCCTTCAAGGCCATGGCCGCGGTGGTGACCCGCCAGTCCGACATGGGACTTTTTGAGCCCGAGCAGGCGCTCACGCCCGAGGAGGCACTTAAGATGTGGACCGTCTGGGGGGCGAAGGCCATGGGCGAGGCCGATTCCAGAGGCTCCATCGAACCCGGCAAATTAGCCGACATGACGGTGATCTCGGGCGATTTGCTGACCATGCCCAAGGAAAAGATCGCGGACATCACTGTGGTCAAGACCATTGTCGGCGGCAAGGTGGTTTACGAGTCGAAATAAGATGTGACGTATCGGAGCGGACCTACGGCGCCCTCAATTCGGTGTGGGGGGCTGCGTATCCGGGCCGGGGTTTCAACCCGGCCCGCTTTTTTCCGACAGCCTCTGCACCGGGAGGTGCGTCAGTTGATTTTCCCGAGATCAAGGCGCTTGGTCATGATGTATTGGTGAATGGAGTAGAAAAACGAAATGGACCAGGCGAACATTATTATCCCGCACAGCGCCTCGAAGGGTGCCAGCAGGTTCCACTGCTTCGGCAACACCACGTCGCCGGTGCCAAGCGTGGTATAATTGGTTATGGATACGTAGAAAGACATCTCAAAGTCTTCTGTTACGCCAATAACCAGAAAGACAATGGCCCACATGGTTATGTTCACCAAATGGCAAGACACTATAACGGCCATGGTGCGAAACAAGTAGTCCAGCGCATTCACCAGCTCTCCATCCACAGCATTCCTGGCCCTGTTCCGTACGGAAGCATGCAGGATGTACGAATGCACGACGATCTGGTTCACAAACACGAGAAAGTACAGAAGAAGGCAGACCGAGAGCTGGCGTATCATGGGGCACGTTCTCCCTTGCCGCACGCATAAGACACTAAAGGTTGCGGCCAGGCCGGAATGAGCTTGCAAAAGACCTGAACACACCGGCCAGGTTCTTTATAACCGGGCTTACCTTCACGCACCAGTCCTGCGGATTTGTCAGCGCGTGTAAGGGCGTGCCCGACCTCCCGAAGGGGAAGCCGGGCACGAAATTGTATGTGCTGGGGGTTCTTTACTTCTTCTTGAGCAGCATCCGCACGGCAACGGCGTTCTTGCCTTGATGGGCGTATTGCAGCTCCATCTCTCCGTCCTTGGTGATGGTTCCTACCATGAAGCCCTCCTCGTGGTCCGCGATGAGGATCCGGCCGTCGGAGCTTATGGAGCCGCTGAATTTCTCGGCCCTGGTTTTCTTGGTGGCCGCCTGTATGTATGTTTTGCTCCCATTGAACACGCTGCCCTGTTGGCCCTCGACCGTGAGAACCATCTTGCCGGTAAGATACCCGGCCTTGGCCGAGTGCACCGCGGTGGCGCCCTCCCAGGTGCCGACCAGGTTCGTGGGGTCAGCGGCCAGCGCGGCCGAAGCGGCGCACACAAAAAGGACCATCAGAACCAAAGCGAGCCATTTGCGCATGAAGCACCTCCGGGTATGGGTTTACGCTTACGATATACCAAATCGTTTCACTGCGCATGGAAAAACAAATCGTACGCCCGCATGCCTCAGGTATATTGGCGCTCCACACGGCTGGAATACACGGCATGCACCGGCCAGCCTGTCTCATTTATCCTGCCATGGTATCCAGGACGACAAGGGCTTACGCCCACAGGCCCGAGCCCTGTGCCTTTCTGGTGTCAGCGGGAATTCTTGCCCAGCTGCCCCAAAACAAGGCCAAGTCGTTCTCCTTTCATTGCTTTCAATGGCAATCATGGTACACTCAAACTGAAACCATACAGACCTTCGCAGCCTAAGGACAATCTATGGGCAACTTGTTGCATGGGGTCTCCCAGCAGCACCTGAACAAACTCCTGGCCCTCTCGTCGAGCTTCCACCACCTTTGCCGGCGCAAGGGGACGGCCCCTTACCGCATCGACTGGATCGGCGGCGCCGTGGACGAGGTGACGGGCTACAGCGTGGCCGAACTCCTGGCAGACGGCTGCTGGCTTGGCCATGTATACCCCGAGGACAGGCAAGGCGTTGCCGAGCGTCTCCAAAGCATAAAGCCCGGCGAATCCGGGCAGGAGCATTTCCGTCTGACCCATAAGGACGGCTCTGTTTTATGGCTACGAGAGACCTTCCGCTGCGATCATGGCGACGACCCGGACGAGTATGTTCTCTACGGGGCGATTCAGGACATAACTGAAAGCAAACTGACCGAAGACACGCTTTTGTTCCTGGCCACATACACGCCAAAACAGTCCAGCGGGCAGTTCTTCAACGATACGGCGAAGTTTCTCGCTGACACGCTGAAAGCCGATTTCGTGTGCATCGACAAGCTTGATGGGGCCTTGCTGAACGCCACGACACTGTCCATGTATTTCAATGGAAAATTCGAAGACAACGTCACCTACACATTGAAGGACACTCCATGCGGAGATGTGGTCGGAAAAACGGTCTGTTGCTTTCCGCGCGATGTCCGGGCGCTCTTTCCCAACGATGAGGTTCTGCAACAGATGGCTGCCGAAAGTTACGTCGGCATCACCCTCTGGGACCTGGAACACAACCCCATCGGCCTCATCGCCCTTATCTGGAAAACTCCGTTCACGCGTACCCACCTTGCGGAAACCGTCTTGAGCCTGGTGGGCACCCGGGCCAGCAGCGAGCTCTTGCACCTTAAAGCCCAGCAGGAACTCAAGGATATCGCATCGGAACTCAGTGAGGCCCAGCGCGTGGCCCGGGTGGGCAGCTGGTATTGGGAAGCGGCCACGGGCACCACGGTGGGTTCCGAGGAAGCGCGTGCCATATTCGGCCTGGACGAAACCAACAACTTGCAGGACTTCACGGCGCAGCGGGGCACGCTCTATCCGGTCGATTCCTGGGAGCGTATCCATTCCGCAGCGCTGGAGAGCGTACAAACCGGTGTCGGCTTCGAATTGGATGTTCCGGCACTGCGTAACGGGGCGCCCATATGGGTATCCATGCGATGCGAGCCTGTCCGGGGCGAACACGGCGGCATCATCGGCCTGCGCGGAACGATCCAGGACATAACCGACCGCAAGAATGTGGAGGAGCGGCTGCTCCGCAGGGAAAAGGACCTGCTGGAATCGCAGCGCATCGCCCATGTTGGCAGCTGGCGATTGGACATTGCCACCAACGAAGTGGAATGGTCGGAAGAACTTTACAAGATATTCGGCTTTGACAATACACTCCCGCCCCCTCCTTACACCGAGCACAGGAAGCTGTTCACGCCTGAAAGCTGGGAAGCCTTGTCCACCGCCCTGGCCAGGACCAGAATGGCGGGGGCACCCTACGAGCTGGAACTGCAAACCTTAAGGAAGGATGGGGGCACCGGATGGATGTGGGTGCGCGGCGAACCCATCTTCGATTCTCACGGGGCCATCAGCGGCATCTGGGGGGCGGCCCAGGACATCACCGAGCGCAAAAGGATCGAGGAAGCCCTGATAGAGGCCAAAAACCAGGCCATAGCCGCCACCAGGGCCAAATCCGAATTTCTGGCCAACATGAGCCATGAGATACGCACCCCCCTAAACGGGGTTCTCGGCATGCTCCAGTTGCTTGAGACCACCGAGCCTGATGAAGAGCAACGCGAGTACCTGCTGGGCGCCATCCGCTCCACCAACCGCCTGAGCCGGCTGCTTGCCGATATTCTGGACATCTCACGGATCGAAGCGGGCAAAATGGAGATCGTCGAGGCACAATTCAACTTCATAAAGACCCAGGATTCCATAAAAGAACTGTTCGACGCCGAGGCGAAAGCCAAGGGAGTCAATTTAACGTTCGGACACGACGACACACTCCCCATGGTTTTGGTGGGCGACGAAGCGCGCTTGCGCCAGATTCTCTTCAACCTTGTCGGCAACGCGATAAAATTCACGGACCAGGGGGACATCCGGGTCGAGGCGTCGCTTCTGCCGAACACGAACGACGCATCAATCAATGTTTTGCTCACCATAAGCGATACCGGCATCGGCATTCCCCAGGAGAACCTGAAAGACATCTTCGAGCCGTTCGTCCAGGCCGAGGGTTCATACTCCAGACGCTTTCAGGGGGCGGGACTCGGGCTTTCCATCGTTCGGCGGCTTGTAAACCTCTTGGGTGGCCACATCACGATAGACAGCAGCCCCGGAGAAGGCACGACCGTCTTTGTGTCGCTGCCCTTCAGGCTTCCGGCTGCAGGGCGCAAACACACGGAGCCTCAAGCGCATCCCTCGCCTGGCATGGCGCGAGCACCGTTGCGCATTCTCATTGCCGAAGACGATTCAGTGAGCCTTGTCACCAGCAAGCGCATGCTCGAGAAGGCAGGCAACTTCGTCGCCACCGCCAGGGACGGCCAGGAGGCGCTGGAGCTTCTGAACAACCAGGATTTCGACCTGATCCTCATGGACATTCAGATGCCCGTCATGGACGGCCTGGAGGCAACGCGGGCCATCCGAAGCGGCAATCATTCCAGTTCGAAGTCGAACATCCCGATCATCGCCATGACTGCCTACGCCATGACCGGCGACAAGGAGAAGTTCCTTGAGGCAGGCATAGACGGCTACATCGCCAAGCCTGTGGAAAGGGCGGCGCTGGAGGAAGTGATTGATCGGGTAATGAAAAGAAGGAGCGCGGCAGCTTAATCGGCAGGCCCTGTCATATGCCCTGTCATATCCGGCATAAGAACATACCAAATGACAGCCTTGGCCCAGTTCGTTACGAACAGCCACCATGCCAATCACATTTTCCCTTCCCCCCGCCGCCAGCCGCAAGGCGTTGCTGCTGCTGGCCGTAATCGCTCTGGCCTTCATGATCTCAGGTTGCGCGGGCGTGGTCGTCAAACCCGCCACCCTGTCCCAACGCTTCGACGCCCTGGACCGCTCCGCCATAAACTCTTCAAGCCCCAGCGAGCTCACCCTGGCCTTCCTCTCGCAGCGGGACATGCTCGAACAGTGGCAAAGCGATCCCGACGGCCTCATAAGCCGCCTGGACGCCAAGTACCAGGCCGACCCGGGGCCGGGCACGCTGTTCGCCCTCATGGAACTGGCCCACATACAGGCCAAGCGCTACGCATCGCAGCCGGACAGGGCCGCATCGTTCGACCTGGCCTGCGCGGTGTATTCCTACCTGTTCCTGTTCGACCCCAAGGTAACGCCACCGAAGGACTACCTGCGCCCCAACGCCCGTCTCGCCGCTTTGTTCCACAACCGTTCGCTGTCGCGCTATATTCTCTACGCCCGCAAGCAGGGTGTCCGCTTCCACCCGGACATGAAGCTGCCCATGGCCACGGGAACCGTTGCCCTCAAGGAAAGGCTCAGCGGCCTGCCCTTCAACCCCGAGGAATTCTCCAGCATCCATCTGGCCTTCGAATTCGCCGTCTCCGGCCTGGATGCAACCCACTCCGTACCGGGCCTCGGGGTACCGCTCATCCTGGTGCGCGAGGCCGCCGCCCAAGACCAAGACAGACAGGACACGCGCTTTCTGTCCAAAATCCGCCAGGTCCTGCCCGCCACCCTTATCATGCGCATCGAAACCAGCCCTGCGGCAAAGCCGGATGGCGGGCACGAATATATAGGCAGGCTGGAAATCTATGACCCCATGCGGGTGAACTCCGTGCAGGTGGAGGGCATGACGGTCCCCCTGGAGACGGACACCACCACGCCCCTGGCCTGGATGGCCGCCAACGCTCCCGCGCCCCAGGGCATCAAGGGGCTCATGGACCCCGAGGCCCTGAAAGGGGCGCAGGGGCTCTACATGCTCCAGCCCTACCAGAAGGACAAAATTCCGGTGGTGTTCGTGCACGGGCTCATAAGCTCCCCGCTGACCTGGCTGCCCATGATAAACGGCCTCATGTCCGACCCGGAGCTTCGCGAACGCTACCAGTTCTGGTACTTCTCCTACCCTACCGGGAACCCGGTGCTCTATTCCGAAATGCTGCTTCGCGAATCCCTGTTGAATGTCCGCAACACGTACGACCCGGACGGAACGAACCCCGCCTTCAACAACATGCTCATCGTGGGGCACAGCATGGGCGGGCTTTTGGCCAAGGCCATGGTTCAGGACAGCGGCGACAAGCTGTGGGACGCCGTGTCCAAGGTGCCCCCCTCGGAGTTGCCCGTTTCCGAGGATGTCCGGAAGCTGGTGGAGAAGATGTTCTTTTTCAAGCCCCTGCCCTTCGTGACCGAGGCGGTGTTCATCTCCGCGCCGCACCGGGGCTCGGGAATGGCCCTGGGGACGATAGGGGCCATCGGCAGAAAACTGGTCACGCTGCCGTTCACCCTGGCCAAGGCCAGCGCCTCCCTTCTTGGCACTCTGGCCACCTTCGGGAAGAATATCCACGTCAAGGGCCTGCCCACCGGCATCGACGGCCTCTCCCCGAAAAACCCGGTGCTGACGACCTCGGCCGACATGCCCGTGGCCGTCCCCTTCCACTCCATCATCGGCAACGAGAGCAAGGCAGGCGTCCCTGGCGGAACCGACGGCGTGGTTCCCTACTGGAGCTCCCACCTGGAGGCGGCCCAGACCGAGCTGATCGTCAAGTCCGGCCACGGCGCGCACGAGCATCCCCTGGCCATCCGCGAGGTCAGGCGCATCATGAAAGAGCACGCGTTGATAAACAGGGAGAAAACCCCGTGACCCAAGCCGCCTGTTTGGTCATCAATCACCAGGATGGCCGATGAGAAATGATCGACAGCTGCCATTGGTCGCAAGCAGCGGTGTATCCGCACAGGCGTTGGAGCATATTTGAAGGAATTGTGGCTTGTAGGTGTGCTGTTTTGTGTGGGCGAACGAACTGGGGAAGGCGTATCGACTTTCAAAAAACTCTCGTCTGCCGTTTCCGGCGTTATGGAACTTCATGAAAGCAGTGAAATTCGCCATCATGTCCGTATTTTCCTTGTGCATTGCTGCCCAGCTCGCGGTTTTCGCCTTTGCCCAGGAAGTCGAATCCCCCCCCACGCTCCAGGCGTCGTCGCTCCTGCCCAAGGCGGTACTGTCCGGACCTGACTACCGCGTGGACAACACCGTCACCAACGACAGCTATCTCAACACCTATACCATTCATTCGCGGTACGGCGATATCAAGGCGGAATCCACGGCCCTCCTGTACACGCGCATTGCCGAAATCGCCGCCATGAAGAAGATGGACGAGGTGGCCGGCGCCAATGCGTTCGGAACCTCTCTGGCGGACAAGGGCAAGCAGACCGTCCAGGGTGCGGTGAACATCGTCACCGACCCCTTGAACACCATCGGCGGGGCATTGTCGGGCGTTGGCAAGATGTTCGCCAGGGCGCACGAGAACCTGGTGGAAAGCACCCCGAGCAAATACGAGGACAGCCGAATCCAGAACGTGATCGGCTATTCCCAGACCAAGCGCGACTACGCCAAAGAGTTCGGGGTGGACCCCTACTCCACCAATCCGGTGCTGCAGGAGAAGCTCAACCGCCTGTCGGAAGCAGGCTACGCCGGAAGCATCACCGGCAGCGCCTTGCAGGCTTTGATCCCGGGCGGGGTGGGCATCGCGGTCTCCAGCGTGAGCGGCACCGCCCTGCTCGGCAGCATCGACCTGACGGTGCCACCGGCGGAACTGCGCATGCAAAACCGCGATGCGCTGAAAAAGGCCGGCGTGCAGGACGCGCTGGCGCGGCTTTTCATCAACAACGAGCAGTTCACTCCCACCCAGCAGACGATCATCGCCAGGTCGCTGTCATCCATGACCGGCACCCGGGACAGGGACGAGTTCGTGGAGTTCGTTGCCGGGACGCAGGACCAGGACGTGGCGCTGTTCCGCCAGCGCATGAGCCAGATGTACGCCGGGTATGACAAAAACGTCGGCAAGCTCGCTCGTTTTGTTCAGCTCGGCCGGTTCGTGGGAGCTGTGCGTGAGAATGGCAGTCTGATTTTGGCTTTCCCTCTGGATTACCTGGTGTGCACCAGGACGAACTCCGACATCCTGGAGGCCTTGAACGCTGGCGCGCGGTCCCTCCCGGCCAAGAGCGTCGAGTTCTGGCTTACCGGAAAAGCAAGCCCGGCAACAAAAAAGGCCGTTAAACGTCTCGGTTGGACACTGCACGAGGATGGCGCCCAGAAGCTGCTGGGCAGCCCGTACTAGCATTTTGGCTGTGCATCCATGAACAGCCAGCCCTCAATGGCAGTCTGACGCCACTTGGTTGGCGGCGATGCCAAAGGGCCTACGGCAAGGCAGCCACAGGGCGGGAAACGCCGCTGTGGCTGCCTTGTTCATATTTGCTGCGCACGCCCCATCAGGGCGTGACTATGGCGAACCAGGGGTTCACGGCGTCGCCCATGGCCAGAAGCTCGGCCAGGGCGCCGATCTTGCCCTGCACGGAGGCGCGGCCCGCCTCCATCTCCTTGGCGAGCGTGGTCTTGCCCAGGAGCACGCCCAGAAACACCTCCCTGGGCAGGGTCACGGTGGCGTCCGGGTCCGGGGCCTGGGCGTTCGCCCGGTGCGACAGGGCGCAGTTCTCCAGGCTGAGCGAGAACTTCTCCTTGAGGTCGGGGAAGATGAAATTGATGGCCAAACGCTTACCCTCGGCCTTCTCCGCATTCAGGCGCACGGCCAGGGCGTCGAAGATCTGGTCCGGCGAGAGCCCGCGCAGGATGTCCACGCTGGCGCTCTTGCCGCCGGTCAGGGGCTTCATGCCCTCGCGCAGCTCCTTGGCGCCGGTAAGATAGAAGTTGCGCCACGGGCCGGATTCTGCCTGGTAGCCCATCTGCTCCAGGGCGTCGGCGGCCAGCTCCCGGGCGGCCTTGTTGCCTGGTTCCGCGAACACCACCTTGTTCATCACCTCGGCCACCCAGCGGTATTCGCCCTTTTCGAAGTCGCTCTTGGCCTTCTTCAGTATCTTGTCCGCGCCGCCCATGTACTCCACGTAGCGCTTGGCGGCGTCCACCGGGGGCAGGACGTTCAAGTTGGCCGGGTTGCCGTCGAACCAGCCCAGGTACTTCACATACGTGCCTTTCACGTTGTGCCGGAGCGTTCCGTAGTAGCCGCGCATGGCCCAATGGCGCTCCAGGGACTGCGGGAAGGCGATGGCCTCGGCTATCTCGTCGGGGCGCATGCCGTGGTTGGCCATGCGCAGGGTCTGGTCGTTTATGAAGCGGTAGCCGTCCCGGCCGAGGCTTAGCACCTCGCGCACTCTGTCACCTCCCCACACGGGCCAGTTGTGCATGCCGTACATTATTTCGGCCTTGTCGCCCCACAGGGCCAGGGTCTGGTCCAGATACTTCGACCAGGAGAGCGGATCGCGGATCTTGGCCCCGCGCAGGGTGTAGATGTTGTGCATGGTGTGGCAGCAGTTCTCGGCCGCGGTTACGGCTTTCATTTTGGGCACATACCAGTGCATCTCGGCCGGGGCCTCGGTGTCCGGGGCCATCATGAACTCGAAGTCCAGGCCGTCGATGTTCATGACCTGGCCGGTGCGGGTGATCAAATCCGTTGGCGCGATGAGGGTGATGGTGCCCGAAGACAGCGTAAGCCCCAGGCCCGAGCCCACCTGGCCCACCGGGGAGGGCTCCAGCAGGTTGCCGTACATGTACATGGCCCGCCTGCCCATGGCCGTGCCAGCCAGCACGTTCTCGGCCACGGCGGCCTCCATGAAGCCCACCGGCGCGATGATCTTGACCTTGCCCGCCTTGACGTCGTTTTCATCCACCACGCCGCGCACGCCGCCGTAGTGGTCGGTGTGGCTGTGCGAATACAACACAGCCACCACGGGCTTGCGGGGCCTGTGGGCGTAGTAGAGCTCCAGGGCGGCCTTGGCCGTCTCTGCCGAGACCAGGGGGTCGGCCAGGATGATGCCGGTCTTGCCCTCGTAGATGGTCAGGTTGGAGACGTCGGCATTGCGCACCTGGTAGAGGCCGTCCGTAACCTTGAAGAGCCCGCCCTTCATCACCAGGCGGCACTGGCGCCACAGGCTGGGGTTGACCGTGTCCGGCGCGATTTCCGTGCGCTCGATGAAGGCGTAGGGCCGCAAGTCCCAGGCGGTCTGGCCGGAGCTGTTCTTTATGACCCCGTCGTTCGGCAATGGGGCGATGAAGCCGCGGGAGGCTTCCTCGAAGTCGCGCATGTCGCCGAAGTCGAGCAGCGCCTTGAGCTTCTCGTTGGCGGCCTTGGTTGCCTGGGAGGCGGGCTTGGGCGCCGTGGTGCAGGTGGAACCTTCTGGGCAGGGCGGCGCGGCCAGGCAGACGCCCCCGGTAAAGAGCGCAAGGAAACCGACACTTCGCAAAACGGCCTTGAAAGAGAGCATTCCAACCTCCAGGCGGGTTTTTACGTATCCGGACACCATAAGCGCCCACGGCGCGACCATTCAAAGAGGCCGCCCAAGTGCTTTATACGCCTGATAATCCGGATGGATGTTCCAAGTCCAGAGACTGCGATACCGACCGAAAAGGTTCCTCCCCGGGCTTACTTCCCTGCCTGCACCGGCTGGTCCGAGAGGAGATCCGTGAGCATCTTAGGGGGGTTAACCGTCGGCAGGATTTTCCGGCGTGTCCAGAAGGAGCTGATAGAAGGCCAGGTCGAGCCAGCGGCCGAACTTGAAGCCCACCTGGGGAAGCGTACCCGCGTGCCTGAACCCAACCTTCTCGTGCAGCGCGATGCTCCCGGCGTTCGTGGCGTCTATCCCGCCGATCATGGCATGCACATCGCTACTACGGGCCGCCTGGATCAGCTTCAGCATCAAAGCCCGGCCGACCCCCCGGCCGCGATGGCCCTGGTGCACGTACACGCTGTGCTCCACCGTGTACTTGTAGGCGGGCCAAGCCCGAAACGTGCCGTAGCTCGCGAACCCCAAAAGCGCGCCGGACTCGTCTTCAGCGCCGATCACCGGGAAACCGCCGGTCCGCTTGGCATCGAACCATCCCACCATGCTCTGCGGCGGCCTTGGCTCGTAGTCGTACAAAGCGGTGGAGTTTAAGATGGCCTCGTTCAGGATTTCCAGAACCTTGTCAGCATGCCGCACGTACGTACACTCCACAAACATGTAATCGCTCATCGTGGCATCCTTGGCGTCAGTGATGGTCTCTCTTCTGCCGTCTTGGCGTTAAACCCTCACCCCGCCCCAGTCCAGAAGGAAAACGGCCCGGGACCGGACTGCCTTCTCCAATGAAAATTCTTGATGCCCTACTTTACTCTCCTCAAGAACTCATAATAGAGTTCAAAAGTTTGTCAGCCTTATCGCGTGGTCAAACAGCCAGAGCGTCGCAAAAAGGACGCATTTCCGAAAGGATGACGCACTCGCCAAGCCGTGCGGTGAAGGGCTTTGGCGTTTCGTACCTGGCGATACCTGGGAGAAGAACCGAACATGATCGTTAAATGTGCCACCACGCAGCTCAAACCCGGAATGTACACCACCAATCCCGGCCTGTCTCAAGATGGCAACCCCCACATCTACCTGCAGGAGGGGGTTCTTAAGGACCAGAACGCAATAGCCGCCTTGCTGGCCGAGCAGTATTCCGAAGCCTATGTGGAAACCGAAGCGGGAACCTACTTCCGTAAGCATCCCAAGGAGAAAGAGCTGTTCGAATCCGTGTTCGGACCGCTGGCATCGCCTTCGGAGAACGACACCGACACCCCGGCGTTACAAGACATGGTGGGCCACATCAAAAAGGCCGACGCCCAGTACACAAAGCTCGTGGCCCAGTGCAAAGTTCTCTACAAGGATCTGGAAGCCTCCAAAAACATAGACACCGAGGCCTGGGGCATGCTGGCCCAGACCATAAGCGAGACCGAGACCGAAATGGTCATCCCGCTGGCTCTCGTTTCCCGGATGCGCCAGAATGATCCCTACAACTATTCGCATTCCCTGAACGTGGCTTTGCTTGCCACCCTGGCCGGCAGGAGATTGGGGTATTCGCAGGAGATTCAGAAGCGGCTCGGCACGGCAGGCCTGTTGCACGATGTGGGCAAGGTGCTCGTTTCAGACAAGATCTTGCAGAAGCCCGGCAGGCTCACCAGCGCGGAGTATGCCGAGGTGAAGAAGCACCCGGTATACGGCCGGGATATCCTTTTGAAAAAAGGCAACGTGCCCCAGGAAGTGGTCAGCGTGGTGTACGCCCACCACGAGAACTACGACGGCAGCGGCTATCCCCAAGGCCTGGCCGGGGCGGAGATCGACGAATTCGCGTCCATTGTCAGCATATTGGATACGTACGACGCGCTGCGTTCCGACAGGTACTACCGCGAGGGCATAAGCTCGCACAAAGCCCTGTGCGTCATCTACAACCTCCGGGGCAAATCCTTCAGCCCGGAACTGGTGGACAAGGCCGTAAGCATGTTCGGCATCTACCCCATCGGCTCCATCGTGGTTCTTCGCTCAGGGCAGAAGGCCTTCGTCACCCAGCAGAACTCGGACAACCTGCTCAGGCCGCGCGTGCGCGTCATTCTTGATGCCGACAACGCCTACTGCAAGCAGAAGGACATCGACCTGATGGCTGAGGACAACAAGCGCTTCGACATCGTCGACACCCTCACCAACAAGCAGTGCCGGCTGCATTTCCAGGAACTCTTCAGGTAGGTTGCCCGGGCTTCAGCCTGCAACTTGCCGTGCGGGCACGCTGAAGCAAACCGCCCCACCCCTCAGGAGCTCAAGTACCGCTTCTACCGTTTGGCGATGTCGAACCGCACAGGGACCGACACCAAGACTCTGACGGGTTGGCCCCGATGCCTTCCGGGCTCGAACTTCCAGCGCTTCACGGCTTCCAGCACGCAGACCTCGAAGATTCCCGGCGGATCGGAGGAGGATACCACGGGGTTGTGAACCATGCCTGCCTCGTCCACTATGAAGCGCGCCACCACTTTGCCTGAAATCGCCCTTTTCCTCGCACCCTCGGGGTAGTCCGGTTCCACATGCTTTATGAGACGCGGTTTGTTTTCAACATCAACCAGGGAGAGCACTCCTCCCTCACCCGATCCTGAACCTGTTCCAGCGCCCCCCTGGCCAATCTGGCCTGATCCGGCAGCCTGTGCGCCATTCCCCTGCCCCGGACCGGATTGCCCACCCCCTTCCGGGCGTCCGGACGCTTCAGCACCGGAAGAGGCGCCGTCTTGCTTTCCCGGGACCGCATTCTCGCCAGAGGCCGCGCTCTGGGTCTCGTTCGCCCGGGGAGGCGGCTGTTTCCTGTCCGGGGGAGCGCTCTTCTCATGAAGGATGGCCGGTTGCTCAGAGGTTTTCGTGACGGCGGCCTTGCCGTTTGCGTCCGGTGAGGCGCGTCTGACCTTCTTGTCCGTTTCCGTGGGCGCATTCTTATCCGTCCGGACGGGACCATCGATTCCCGCGTGTCCCGTCCCACCCTGCAAGGAGGCCAGCCCGGGCAGAGTACCCAGATCGACAACCATGAATCCCGGCCCGGCCTCCCCGCCACGGCCCGCGGCCACGCCGCCCTCGTGTCCGGAGATATTTAAGACCGCCAACCCGATGAGAATCGCAGCGCAATGCACAACCACGGACACACCGGCGCCCAGCAGCAGCTTTTCCGCCCTTCTGGGGCCTGGGTTCTCCCAGGAATGCTCGAAGAGTTCCGCAGGGCGCATGACTCACTCCCGGGGCAGGCGTTTCTTCGGCGAAAAGAGAGCGCAGGCAAGAAAATAAAGACTGGAGCAGACCACAATGGCGGCACCGGCTGGCACATCCGTATGCCAGGCCAGAAGAAGCCCGGAGATGGAGCTGGCCATGCCCAGAAGCGCCGCCAGCACAAACATGGTGGGCAGCCTGTAGGTGAGCTGGTAGGCCGCCGCAGCCGGGTTTATAATCAGGCTGTACACCAAAAGGCCTCCCACGCTCGGCAAACAGGCGGTAACCGTCATTCCGGTGGCGAAGAGGATGGCATAAAACACCGCCGTGGCGGGAATGCCCACGCAGGCCGCCACCTGCCTGTGGCAGGCCACCGCCAGTATCTCCTTGTAGAAGACAATTATCCCCAGCAGAACGGCGGTGGCCACTCCTCCCAGCAGCAGGACGTCGCGCTTGCCAGCGGTAAGAAGCGAGCCCCACAAGAGGTTCAGTCCGGCCGTTTTTGACCCGGGCATGATCCCCAGGCACAAGATGGCAACCCCGAGCATGGCCGTGAACACGACGCCCACTGCCGTATCCGGCGACACGTCTCCCTTGTCGGCAAGAGGGCCAATAACGGCCGCCGCCCCAATGCTCAGAACAAGCGCCCCAAAGAGCGGGTCGGCTCCCAACAGCAGCGATGCCAGCCCCCCGGCGAAAGCCGCGTGGGCCAGGCACACCCCTATGAAGGTCAAGCGCATGAGCACCGCGAACACGCCTACCAGGCCGCAGGATATTCCGGCGAAAATCCCGGCCAGGAGCGCGTTGCGCATGAAGGCGTGTTCGAAAATGTATCCTTCCATTGCGGCCTCAAAAAAGAACAACGGACGTTCCGGCATGTGAGATCACCTGAAACGGCGTTCCATACAGACCGGTCAGGCGGGCCGGGTCGAGCGCTTCGGCGGCGGGTCCGGACCAGCAGATGGAACCGCCTTGCATTTGGACCACGCGGGTACACATGCCTGGCAGCGCGTTCAGATCGTGGGTGACAAGAGCCACACAGAGCTTGATTTCCGCATGGATGTCCCGGATGAGGGCCAGGATTTCCCGCTGGGCCTTCCAGTCCAGGGCCGAGGTGGGTTCATCAAGAAGCAGGATGTCCGGCTCCTGGGTAAGCGCCCTGGCAATGGCCGTCCTCTGGCGCTCTCCGCCGGAAATAAGCCCGAGGGGGCGCCCGGCCAGATGCCCGATGCCGGTCAGTTCCATCATCCGGGCCGCCTTGTCTGCCAGCGCCCTACCCGGCCTGCGCCACAGGCCAAGCTTTCCGAAACCGCCCGTCATGACCGATTCATGCACGGTGATGGGAAGCCTGGGGTCCACCGCGGACAACTGCGAAACCGTGGCCACGCGTTTTCTCAGCCGCGTGGCGTTTGCATTGCTGACACGCTGGCCGAACAGGGTGATAGTACCAGCGTCCGCCATCAGAAAACCGGACAAGGCGGACAGCAGCGTACTTTTGCCGGCCCCGTTTGGCCCGATGATTCCCAGGCACTCCCCCGGTTGCAGGTCGAGCGCATCAACACTCAGGGTCAGACGCCCGCGCCGGAAAATCCGCACGTTTTCAAGCCTGGCCACCGGCTCGGCCTGTGTGTGCCAGCCGGTGGCGGTCATTTCCCCGCCGCCAAGATAAGGTCCACATTGCGGCTCACAGCGTCCTCCCAGGTGTCCGCGCCTGGGAAGCCGCCGGGGAAATTGGTCAGCGTGGCGTGCCCCGCGCCGATGTCCTCAGCCAGGGACTTCCCGGCGGCCCCGGTGGATTGGAGATTGTCGAGAACGAGTTTCGCGCCGGACAATTTCGCGGCCGTGATGGTTCTGCCCAGGGCCTCCGGCCCCATCTCCTCGAACCGGCCATAGTCCGCGACCACCCTAAACCCCAAGAACTCCACCAACGGGCGCTGCATCACGTCGCAGATGACCGGAGCCCCCGCAAGACCGGCGGACCGTATCCGCTCCTTCTCTCTTTCCGCCACGGCCTGAATCGAGGCGAGGCGTCCGCGGACCGCCTCAGCGTACCGTCCGGCCCGGCCCGGAGCCAGTTCTTGCAGAACCTCCGCTATTTCCATGGCTGCCTCGGCCTGCCTTTCGGGCACCATCCAGTTGCCCTTGGCCTTGAGCACGCGGACCTTTTGTTTCGCGCCCGGCACGGCATCGATGATGGAGACCAGGGCGGGCATGCGTTCCTGCCAGTCATGCAGGAGAATGACGCTCGCCCTGGCGAGAAAGGCCACGTCCGAGGTCTTTACGTCGTAATGGCCCGGGCAGGCCGCCCCCGGGATGACCGTCTTCACGGCCACATCCTTCCCGCCAAGGCCGGTGAGGATGTCCTCCACCAGCGTGGTCCCGGCCATGACCGGCACCGGGGCATCGGCCAGGGCGGGCCCGGCGGCCAGGCAAAGCAAAAGAACGCCAAATCTGACGAGAGAAGTCATGCTTTTCCCCGCTAGGGTTTGCGGGCCGTGGCCAGATACCGCCCCGGCTCATCGATTATGACCGGGTCTTCGAAGCCCGCCTCCATGAAAAGCCGCCGCATCGCGGGCGTGTCCGGCAGGTGGTCATCGGCAACGGCCGGATGCGTCTTGTGGTGGCTCATGAGTTCCGCCCGGCTGAGCAGGTGGGCTATGAAAAGCTTCCCACCCCTTTTGGACACCCTGGCCATTTCGGCCATGGCCGCCGGCTTGTCGGAGAAATGGGGGAAGGCGGCGAAGCAGACCAGGGCGTCGAAGGAGGCGTCCTTGAGCGGCAGGAGCATGGCCGTTGCCTGCATGCGGCACATGGCCCCGCCCGGGTCCTTGGCCATGGCCTGGCGCATCATCTCGAAGGATACGTCGAAGGAAAAAAGGGTGCCTTCAGGCCCTATGGCCCGCCTTTCATAGTGCAGAAGCGTCCCCGGGCCCGAGCCCATGTCCAGGACAGTGCCGCCCCAGGGGAGTCCCAAGGATTGCACAAGGGGCCACAGCCGGGCACGGACCTTGTCCGGATAACACAGGGACTCCCACCCGGCGGCGCGTTCGTCGAAAAATGCTGACCTGGGATCGCTCATGCAATTCTCCTTCAATTCCAAAAGGCCATCACCGCATAGAATTGGCACGGGTCGTTCCAGAGAACCTCCATGCAGCCAAATCCACCCGCCAGGGCCATGGATTCGAGCGCGGAAAGGCTTTCCTGGCGGCCGTGCAGGCTCCAGTGCCTGGTCATCATGTCCTTCTCGGCGGCCGTCAGTTCCGGCCACCCCGCCCGGCAGGCGCTTTCGATGCGCGCGATGTACTCCTGGCGGGTCTCGCCCTGCTTAAGCACCGGATCGTGGACCAGCAGCACCCCGCCGGAGCGGATCAACCTGTGGGCCTCTTGAAAGAACTCCCGCTTCTTCGCACCGGGGAGGTGATGGAGGAAAAGCCCCAGCCAGATCACGTCGTAACTGCCGGGTCCACTGCGGAGCGCGTCCTCGTATCCGCCAAGAATAAGGCGCGCGGGCACGGAAAGCTCCTTGAAAGCCATCTCCGCGCGCGAAAGCACGTCCGGGTCGTTGTCCACCCCGGTGTAGGATTGAACGGGCTGGAAGCGGAGCACGCCGGCCATGTCGCCCGCGTCGCCGCATCCCAGGTCCAGGATGCGGGGCGGCATTGAGAACGTTTCTGCGAGCGTGTGCTGGAGGGTCTGGTAAGCCTGCGCGTGGTGCATGCGGTTTGCTTTCCGGGCTTTCTCGAACACGCTCCAGCGGTCGAACCCCGCATTCACTTCCGTTTTGCGCTCCATGCCGACTCCCAGGCCGGGAAGGATTCCGGATGGCGTATCCGGACTTATCCACCCGGGCTCATTCGTTAGAAACTGACAGACAGGCCGGTCATGACCGACGTGGGCGGCATGGGATAGCCGGGACGGTACTTGTAGAAGGTGTTGGTGATGTTGTTGACCGCCACGAACACTTCAGCATCGGTTTTTTTCCATGCCTCGAAGCTGAACAGATAGGAGAACTTGGCGTTCAAGAGCCAGAAGGCGTCCACCTTGCTGGTGTTGTAGGCATTGATGCGCCTGGCCTGGGACAACACGTACTGCTGGTCGACATACTGGGCGTCGGCGGACAATTTGAAATGGTCCAGGAAGAGGTAGTTGCCCCCGAAGGAGAGGGTCCACTTGGGGGAATACGGCAGGGATTTGGGGTCCACGTTCAGGTAATTCATTCCAGCGAACAAAGACAGGTTCTTGAGCGGGGTGACGGTCAGGGTGGATTCCACGCCTTGGATGTCGAACTTGGCGATGTTGGCGAAGCCTTGCGGAGCTCCCGTGGCCGGATACATCACGTACTTGTTCGACCCGTGGTCCGAGTAGAACGTCACGTCCAGCTTGGCCTTGTCATCGTAGCTGTAGGAGGCTCCGGCCTCGAAATGGTCCGTGACTTCGGCCCTGAGGTCGCGCCAGCGCTGGCCGAGAGTTGAAATGACGTTGGCCGAAAAGACTGCCACGTTGAGTCCGGGATAGCTTACGCCACGGGAGTAGTTCCCGTGGAGTTCTAAGCCCTTCCAGCCGAGAATCACTCCGGCCTGGGGCGACCACTCCGAGGGAAATTCGCTGTGGGTGTAGAGCCGGACGCCCCCTGAAGGGATGACGTACCAGTCGTCCTTGTTCTTTTCCTTGTCGCCCTCGCCGAACTTCTGCGAAACGCCCAGGTACGGGGTGAACACTCTCCAAGTGCGCCAGGCGAATTCCGCCTGGGGATTGTTGGTGATCACCGGCACGGCCAGCCCGCCAAGCCTCACAGTGCCGATGGTGAGGTCGTTGGTGAAAATGGCATGGCCGCTCATGAAATCCAGGTCGGCGCCAGCCAGGATTTCCCCGCCCTTCCAGAGGTTCAACGTCTGGCGGAACCTGCCGCCGTAGAGAACCGAGTCGGAGAGCGTGTCGTTGGCGGTTCCCGACTGGTTGTACCAATAGCCTGTGCCCGAGTTGGCGTAGAGCTTCAGGTGCCCTTTGCCCCAGTCGAAGTTGTCCGCCAGGGTGACCACCCCGTGCGTGAACTGGGTGGTGTACAGGCCGCTGCGGCTTGACGGTTGTCCCTCGGGGCCTGGATCATTGGCCTGGTTGTCGGTGTGCAGCACGGTGCCCGTCACTTCCAGATTGTCGGAAAGCTTGTACCCGGCCAGAGCGTAGTAGGCTGTGAGCCTGCCGTCGGAGTTCGGCCTGTGGCCGTCGGAGCTGCGGAAGCTCTGGCCCACGTAGTAATCGAAATTGCCGGATTTCCCCCCGTGTTCCGCCGTCTGCATCCAGGTGTTGAAGCTTCCGTACTGTCCGGTGCCCTTGGTGAAGAAGCCCTCTTTCTCCATGCGCTTTGGGGTGACGTCCAGGGCGGCGAAGGCGTTGTTGAACGCGCTCATGGGCTGGGCGCTCTTGAACACGCGGATGTTGTAGGCGGGGTCGACGCTCAAAAAATCGACAAGAGGGTGATTCCACAGCCCCATGTAGGCGGGAGCGCCGTCGATCTGGGTGGCCAGTTCGGAACCGGGCCTGCTGGTGCCCATGCCCCGCACGAAAACGCCGCCGCCTTCCGCCCCGCCGTAGGACCCGATGACGTTGTACCGGGATATGTTGACCCCGGGCGTGCGCCTTAAGGCAGAGGTCATATCCGGGGCGTTCATGTCCGAAATCTGTTCTTTGGTGACCGTGGTGGTCTGTCCGGCGTATCGGTCCACCTGGTTGCCCTCGATGATTGGCGGAGCGACCACCTTGACCTCGTCCAGGGCCACTTCCTGTTTCTGTTCCCCCTTCGCGTCCTGTGCCCGAACACTTTGAGGTTGAGCGGCAAGGATGACGGCGGCCAGCACGAACGCGAGACAGGTTTTCATGGCACTTCCTTGAACGAATTTAATGGTTAAATTGTGAAATTACAGTCTATTAAGCATTATCTGCCAGGTGTGTACCTTTTTTTGAATTTCGTGTTACCGGAAAGTCGTGCTACTAATTTAAAAATCATATGTCAACAGCGCGGGCGCAACTTAACCAGAGGCAGGCTACCCCCTTAAAAAAGCAGACCAAAGGGGATTGACGCGGTTACGGAGCTTACGCGCGTGAAAACACACGAATTGACGTTGGTTTTACTGCCGCCTGTACACTTCGGGCCCCTCTGCGAACGGAACCACGGAACGGGCATCCCCGTTGCCCCGGTCCGCCTGGAGTGCTAGGAATACGTGTAAGGTTTTCAAAAACAACCAGTTGTTCGGGGATAACGTGAAACAAAACGCATGACATGAGCCAGACCGAAACCGTCGTCAGCGCGGAGCCTTCAGGCTCCCCCATCTTCGTGGCCAAGCAGCCCATATTTGACCGTAAGGGCCAGATCTGGGGCTTCGAGCTTCTCTTTCGCGGCTCGGGCAAGGCCGGGGAGGCCACCTTCGTGGACGAGGACGTGGCCACCTCCCAGGTGCTGTGCGACGGGTTCTTCCTGGCCGCGCCCGGCATCGAAAAGGGCAAGTGCGTGCTCATAAACTTCCCGCAGCACATGCTTTTAAGCGGCGCGGCCCACACCCTGCCCTCGGACAAGTGCATCATCGAGATTTTAGAGACCGTGGAGCCGAGCCCAGAGGTCATCGGGGCCTGCCAGGAACTTAAAAAAGCCGGGTTCAAGCTGGCCCTGGACGACTTCGTGGGCCAGCCCGGCTACGAGGAGCTCATAGCCCTGGCGGACATCGTGAAGGTGGACATCCTGGGCCAGACGCCCCAGGAAGTCATACGGATCTTCAACACCTTAAAGCCCTACGGCTGTAAGCTCCTGGCCGAGAAGATCGAGAACCGCAAGATCTTCGAGCTTACCAGAAAGCTCGGCTTCGACTACTTCCAGGGCTTCTTCTTCAAAAAGCCCGAGATAATCCCCGGCAAGAAGATCAGTTCCAACGAGACCTCCAAACTCAAGCTCATGCAGGAGATCGGCAAGGAGGACTTCGATTTCAAGGAACTGGCCAAGACCATCTCCCACGACGTGTCCATAAGCTACCGGCTGCTCCGGTACGTGAACTCCGCCTACTTCGGCCAGGCCAAGAAGGTGGAGTCTTTGGTGCAGGCCATCATGATTTTGGGCCAGAAGCAGATCGTGCGCTGGCTTCGGGTCATCATCCTCTCGGACATGGACGCCATGGGCAACGCCCAGGCCGCGGCCCTCACCTCGGTGCAGCGGGCCAGGTTCCTGGAACTTCTGAGCGAGTCGGACAAGCACGTGAACATGCCCTCGGAGTCCATGTTCTTCATGGGCATCTTCTCCATGCTGGACGTGCTTCTGGGCATCCCCATGGAAGACGTGCTGGGGGGGCTGCCCCTTGGCGACGATGTGAAGGACGCCCTCTTGGGCCGGGACGACAAGGCCCGCTTCTGGCTGGAACTGGTGGAGAACTTCGAGCAGGCCAACTGGGACAGGATAAGCCAGATGATAAAGGAAAAGCGGCTGAACCCCTGGGAAACAAGCCTTCTCTACATTGAAGCCATGAAATGGACCCGGGAGATCCTGGGCGAGTCGACCCGGGAGGAGTGAGGGACGAAAGAGTGCCCTGGCCCCGCCCAATTCGCACTTGCTAGGTGAGCCATGTCAATGTCGCGATGGACGTGAAAGAGCAGCTCTCCCGCAATGGGGACACATGCTTTGCACACCATGCGCGCATTCACCGGCAGTGGTCGGTCGGATTAAAGGCATCCCAACGTTTCCACGGCATGGGCTACGTCTTGTCAGCCTCATAGAATTCTTTGCGGATTTGTTCGATCCGCGTGCGGTTCTTGCCCAAGTCCCAATACCCTATGCGGGAGGCGGAGCGCACATGGATGGCCTGCCCTTTCGGGTCCAGCAGGAACAGGCCGTCATCCACGAAAAGAAGCGTATGGAATTCAGCCACGATGCGGGTCGGGCTTTCGGTTATGATTTTTGTGTCCTTTCGCCCGGCGAGCAACTTCTTGAGCTTGTCGAATGATTCCTGGGGATCGCCCTTGAAGCCCAGCGGAGCGATGTGGTGGCGTTCGTCTGTTGCCTGGCTCGATACGCAGTTCGGAGATTCGGGGCAGGCCGCGAATGTGCCCTCCCCCTCGGCCGGGAGGTCTGGACGGCCCGACGTGCATGCGGCGAACAAAACTGACAACATGGACATTGCCAAGAACCTCTTGAAGGATTTGGTCATCGGAATTTCCATTCGCCTGGGCGACCATGCTTCAGATACCCGCCGTCTTTTCGCCTTTGCTGCTCCGACACCCTCCCTCATTGCACCCAAGCCAGCAAGGGGCAGCATCCGGGGACCAGGTACTACTCATTTTACGGATAGACCACGATTAGAGTTCCCCAGGGCTTTCACCCGAGGTGTTTTTGACCACGGCCAGCCAATAGGCCACAGCCAGCGCGAGTACCAGTGCAGCGGTAGCAAAAACATAGTCTGAACTGACATTGTTATAATCCAGCACAATGACCTTTCGGGCAACAGCCATGAAAGCTGTCGCCAGAACCACTTTAACGTGAATGACGTTTTCTCGTAAGTAACTTGTAATATTTACGAAAATTTCTATTGCAATCAGCACGGCCATGAACGCACCGAACGTAGCAAAAATATCGCTGATCTCAAGCAAATAATGAGGATGCGATGAAATACGAGAGTATAGAACGTAGACTACATCTGCAACGCCCCACCAGATCACCAGGACCATAAGTACTGCCAAAATGCGCACTGCATAGCGTAGCAATTTAACAAGTACGTTCATCAGGTGATCGTCCGTTTTATCCTGGAGAGATTTTGAACTGCTGTTTTCCATCATGTGCATCCACCTGCAGAAATAGACGAAATCATAACCATTGTGGTCTCCATGTCAAAGAGATCGGTCTGAAACATATATCTGGATGCAACTTGCCCTGCGGCCAGAGCCGGGATGCAGTTCTATACTCTCGTCCCCCCAACCACATAGACCGGATCGCTGATCCAGGTCTGCCGCACGTGAGGATCGTCGGCCGGCCGCCACCAGTTGCGGACACTTTCCGTCCACAATTCCTTGAAACAGCCACTCTCCAGAAGATAATCAAGCACCAGACCAACTCTTTCATACTCGTGCAAATCGAGCCACAGAAAGTTGGCCTTGGTAGGGAACCATCGGTTTGAAAACCCGACCATGAACCGCCCGCCGGATCGCAGAACCCGAGCGCATTCATGCACCACGGCTCTGGGGTCAATCAAGTACTCAATCGACAGGCTCGAGACCACCGCGTCGAATTCGCCGTCCGAATATGGCAGAGAGGGGCTGGCATTCACATCCCGGACCGTACGCCGGGCGAGGACAGGGTTGGCCTCGAGTTCCTCGGCGTTCATTCCGAGGCCGGTTACCATCAGGTCTGGCTCGGAACCCAGGTGGGACTGCATGCTGGACATGAGATCCAGAACCTTGTCTCCGGGTTGAAGCCTCTTTGAGTATATGTCGCAAAGGTTTATCGATGCCTGGGAATCCACATGGCCAATCAGGCGGGCCTTCGAGTAGAAAAGGGCATCGTCCGTCTCGTCCAAGCGCGCCGGACCTTCAGGACCGCTGAAATCCGTGGGCACTCCCACGCATCGTCTCGCCTGCATCCCTGGGCCAAAATCAGCCATCTCTTCCAGCCAATGGGAAAGCCTGCCGCCTGTGTCAGACCTTTTGGGGGTTACGGAATCGACGCGGGCCGTCAGGCTGGTCGCCCTCCCGGCCAAGGGATGGTTCAGGTCAACCACCAAACCGTCCGGCCCGGCTTGGAGGACACGAGCGGGGCGTGTATCCTGGGGAAATACTCCGGGCAGCCCGGCAAACAACCCGCGAGGGTAGTACCGGCCGTCCCTGGGCACAATCCCTCATCCGTTGAGCGATGAGATGGAAAACGCACTTTCGGGCAAATGATAGACAAGAGATGGATCGTAATCCGAGATGGCCTGGCCAGGAGCGTAATCCATCTTGGCAGACTGGCCCGCCTCAAGGCCGGTCAGGGCATCCTGCAGCCCAGGCGGGAAGATGTCACGCCAGGGGTTGACCTTACGGGCGAGGAAACGTTCACGATGGGCAGCTTCTAGGCACTGCCAGTCGAGTGTGAGTTCAAGTGTGGCAATAGTCTGGTCGGATAATCGAGTCACCTTCTCCTTCTTGCTCACCCTGAATTGGGTTCGAGGTTTCAACGGGCATTTTCACCTGCAGTCATCTAATAATCCTGGCTTGGGGGTTGTCCATACCCCGTGCTTGGGCTGCCGCCCTTGCGGCCCTGATATTTTTTCACAAAAAAATGAGCGAGGAAGTACGAGAGTAAGGCGGCTGGAACCCCTAACACTATTCCACCAGTGTTGAGAATCAAGGCAAGCTTCCACCCGGTGTCCAGGAAGAAATCCCAGTCAAGCCAATCCGAATGGAGGATGGAAGGGGGAGAATCCAGATCGAGTTCTGGTAAAACAAGCTTGCCAACAAAATAGAACGCTGTGAACAGTGGAGTAACAGTTACCGGGTTGGATACCCAGGCCCCTGCGAAAGCGGCCAATTTGCTCCCTACGAATATCCAACATAAACCTATGGCCCAGATGGACTGGAACGGAATTATTGGAATAAAGCCAAAGAAGACACCGAATGCAAAACCAAGAGCTATTTCATGAGGAGTTTTCTTTATACGCAAAAGCGTAAGCCATTTTAATCGGAGCAGGCGTACGAACTGCCCGGCGCTTTTCGTAACGAATGAAACATCACCTTGGTGATTCTTCTTCATATTGAATTGGGGGTTGTCTTAGCTAAGAGCATGAGATGCTAGGGTGACTTCGTGCATGCGCGAAAGAGTTGGCTTAGCGCCCAGAAAAAGTAAAGCTCATAGAGGCTGAACCAGAATTGGGTTCGAGGTTGAAACGGACAACCTTTTCAGCAAACTCTGGGATAATCCCGGCTTGAGCCTTGTCAAGCCGTCTCGGCTGCTGCACGTTTCGCAAAGGAGCCAAGAGTTATCACTGAAAACCCTGGACTCCTTTCAGCCGCCATGACTACATATATGGAATATTCCACCAACAACCCCGGATGGATGCCATGATGACCACGACAGATGATGCGGGCACACTCTTTGTGACAGGGGCCACCGGCTATGTTGGCGGAAGGCTCGTTCCGTTGCTGTTGGAAAGAGGGTGGCGCGTAAGGGCTGGAGCCCGCTCGCTCGACAAGCTGGCTTGCCGGCCCTTTGCTTCCCATCCATCCTGTGAGCTGGTCCAGGCCGACGTCCGCGACTATCAAAGCCTCCGCGCAGCCCTGGAAGGTTGCCATGCGGCGTACTATTTGGTCCACTCCATGGGATCGGCTGGCAAAGATTTCGCTTCGGCAGATCTTAATTCCGCCCGCACTTTCGCAAGGGCTTGCGCGGAAGCGGGCGTCTCGCGCATCATCTACCTGGGCGGCCTTGGCGACGAAAATGCCGACCTGTCCCATCATCTTCGTTCACGAATGGATACAGCCAAGGCCCTGTCCTCAAGCCCGGTGCCGGTCACGTACCTGCGCGCGGCGGCCATCCTGGGAGCGGGCAGCGCCTCGTACGAACTGCTTCGCTCCCTGGTGGAGCACCTGCCGGTAATGATAACTCCACGCTGGGTGCACACCCGTTGCCAGCCGATCTCAATCCGCAACGTGCTCGACTACCTGGCCGGTTGCCTGGAGCACCCGGAGACCGCAGGACAAACCTACGACATAGGCGGGCCAGACATTCTCACCTATGCGGACCTGTTCCAGCTTTACGCCCAGGTGGCTGGGCTCGGAAAACGTCTCATCATCCCGGTGCCCTTTCTCTCCCCCTGGCTGTCTGGGTTATGGATCGGCCTCGTCACCCCCGTACCGCCTTCTGTAGCGAGACCCCTGATTGAGGGACTCAAAAACGAGGTGGTCTGCCGTGAAAGCCGCATCCGCCAGATCATCCCTGTGCCGCTGCAAAGCTGCCGTGAAACCTTCATGGCGGCCCGGCGGGAGCTCAAGGATCGTCTCGTCCCCAGCTGTTGGGCAGACGCGGGCTTGGTCCAGCCTCCTGAGTGGGTGGTATGCGGAGACGTTCCCTATGCCGGGGGAACGGTTCACGAAATGTGCTTCCAGGCAGTGCTTAATGCACCGCCGGAAACAGTCTGGCCTTTTCTGGAATCCATCGGAGGCGAGCGTGGGTGGTATTTTGCGAACTTTCTCTGGAAGATTCGCGCCGGCATGGACCGTTTGTGCGGAGGAGCGGGCCTGGGTGCGGGAAGGCGCGACCCGGAACACCTGGTGAAAGGGGATTACCTGGATTGCTTCCGGGTTTGGGAGAACTCGCCACCGAACAAGTTGACCCTTTTATCGATGATGAAATCTCCTGGCGAAGGCGCTCTGGAGATCGCCCTGGAACCTGAAACTGGCGGATGCAGCCGGGTCACACTCCGTAATCGCTTTCAGCCTCGCGGCCTGTCCGGACTTGTCTACTGGTACGCCCTGTTCATTCCCCACCACATCTTGTTTACCGGGCTCATTCGCGGGCTCGCCCGGGCGTGTGGGAGCAGACTGGTTTCCGGTCCACTTCGCCTGGTTGGAAAAATGCCCGGTTCGTGCCGTATTCCGGGGCAAAAATGAGGACAAGGCCGTTGCCCCTGTGTTTGAAACCGCCTTTTCTGCTGGGGAGAGCGCGGGTGTGGGTGGGAATCGCACCACTTCGCGGCGTGCCGGGAGTTCGGGCCTGACCAGAGAACCAGAGAGGCGCCACCGCCATGCGCCCTCCTCCGCTCCTACAGCTTGATGTCCAATTCCTTGAGCTTCAGCCACAGCTGCTTGCGGGTGATGCCCAGAAGCTCGGCCGCCTGAATTCTTTTCCCTCCCGTTTTTTCCAGCGCCTCCAAAATGCGCTTCTTCTCGAACTGGGCCACGCCGTCGGCCAGATGGACGAACCCGGGCTGGGCAGGTTGATGATCCTGGCTGGTTTCCGTGACCTCGCGGATGCGCTTGGGCAGGTGGCCCACGTGGATCTTGTCCTCGGTGCACAAGATGACGGCGCGCTCGATGGCGTTTCGCAGCTCGCGCACGTTGCCCGGGTAGTCGTAGGCTAGAAGGGCGCTGCGGGCCTGCTCGGAGAACGTTACCTGCCTGTCGTGCTGGGCGCAGAAGCGCCGCAGGAAGCGCTCCGCCAGAAGGGCCACGTCGCTGCCGCGCTCGCGCAAGGGGGGCAGGGTCACTGGCACCACGTTTATGCGGTAGTACAGGTCCTCGCGGAAGGTTCCCGCCTCTATGGCCTCCTCGAGGTCGCGGGCCGTGGCGAACACGGTGCGCACATCCACCTTGCGGGGCATGTTGCCCCCCACCGGCGTAACCTCCTGGTCCTCCAGCACGCGTAGGAGCTTGGCCTGCACCGCCAGGGGCATCTCGCCCGCCTCGTCGAAAAAGAGCGTGCCCCCGTCGGCTGCCTCGAACTTGCCCTTGCGGGCCTGCTGCGCACCGGTGAAGGCGCCCTTCTCGTGCCCGAAGAGCTCGCTCTCCAACAGATGCTCCGGAAGGGCCGCGCAGTTTATCTTGATAAACGGCTTGTCGCGCCGCTTGCTCAGGCGGTGCAGGGCCCCGGCCACCAGCTCCTTGCCCGAACCGCTGGGCCCAAGCACCAGAACCGGCACGCAGGACCCGGCGATGGCCCGGATGCGCTCGAACACCTTGAGCATCACCGGGCTCTCGCCGATGAACTCTCCGTCGTCGCGCTCGCCGCGAAGCCTGGCGTTTTCGCGCTTGAGGTCCAGAAACCGGAAATAGCGCTCAACGGCTATGAGCAGTCCGTCGCGCGGGAAGGGCTTGCACAGAAAGTCGAAGGCTCCGGCCTTGATGGCCTGCACGGCAAGCTCCACCTCGGGAAAGGCGGTGATGAGTATGACCCCGGTGCCGGGATAGAGCTCGCTTATGCCCTCCAGAAGCTCCATGCCGCTCTTTCCCGGGAGCCTGAGGTCCGTGATGACCAGGTCGAAGGGACGTTGCCGCAACAACTGCTGGGCTGTTTCGGCATCACCGGCCGTGGCCACTTCGTACCCCGCCTGGGACAGGGCGTGCTGCATGCCAAGGAGCATGGAGAGTTCGTCTTCGACGAGAAGTACCGAGTTCTTGGTCATGGTATGTCCCTTGAAAGAGGCAGGCGGATAACGAAAGTTGCGCCGGGTCCTGGTGCGGGCTTGGCGGAGCCCTCTTGCCCGGCCGCGTCCGGTTCCGGCTGGTCCTTGGAAAGAAGCGAGAGCGTGCCGCCATGCCTGGATACAATGGCCGCGGAAACGGCCAGGCCGAGCCCCGTGCCGCTGCCCGAGGGCTTGGTGGTGAAGAAGGGATCGAAGATGCGCTCGCGGTGCTCGGCAGCCACGCCCGGCCCCGTGTCGGACACGGTGATGAGCACATCCTTGCCACCCATTTGGCCATCCATTTGGCCATCCATCCGGGTGTCCATTCGGGCGTCCAGGGTGAGCGTCCCTCCCGCAGGCATGGCGTCGGCGCCATTGAGCACCAGGTTCAGGATCACCTGCCCCATCTTGTCCGGGTCGACAAGAAGCGGCGCCACGTCCGGGGCCACATGGGTCACGAGGGCCACTCCCTTTCGCTGCAGGGTGAACTCCGTAAGCGACCGGGCGCTGGCGAACAGGTCCTCTACGCGCGTCCGGCTCACGGCCAGGGGCGAGGGACGGGCATAGTGCATGAGCTCGCCCACAATGCGGCGGATCTTCTCCAGGCCGTCGTCGATCACCTTCTCGTGCTGGCGCCTGGCCTCTTCGTCCATGCCGCCCGCGGTGAGGTTGCGAAAGCACAGGATCACCCCGCCCAGGGGGTTGTTGATCTCATGGGCCACCCCCGAGGCTAGCTGGCCTATGGTGGCCAGCTTCTCGGCCCTGTGCATGCCCTCAATGCTGCGCAGGCGTTCGCGCTCCGCGTCGCGCAGGCGCGCGACCATCCACAGGAAGCTGGCCTGCAGGGCGCCTATTTCGTCCTCGCGCGGGGGAAGCTCGCGTATGGGCGCGGTGAGGTCGCCGCGAGCGGTGATGTCGTTCATCGTCCGGGTAAGCGCCGTCAGGGGCCTGGAGAAATGCCTGCCCGCGTACCACACCAGGGCCAGGGCCACCAGAAGCATGGCCGCGCTAATGCCCAGAACCTCCGAGCGAAGCGTGCGCAAGCCCTGGTACATGACGGAAAGCGAATAGCCGATGCGGCAGGCTCCCCAGCGCTTCGAGCCGATGGCCAGGGGAACCGCGATGTCCAGATAGGGCCCCAGGTCCGCGCTGTCCTTGCGGGTTACGAGAGGTTCCGTGGCTTTAAGGGCGGCCACGGTGGCTTCGTCGGTCAGGACCTTGCCGTATTCGCGCAGGTTGTTGTGGGCCACCACGCGCCCTTCGGTGTCCAACACCATGAAGGAGACGATGCGCGCATCCAGGCGCATCACGTCGGCCACGAAATAGTCCAGATAGTCGGTCATGCCGGTGGAGTCCACCATGCCCAGGCTTTCGTAGATGCTGGCGTTGGTGAACAAAACCGACGAGATGCGGGCGATGTCCAGCCCCTGCTGGGTGGCGTCGCGCAGGAGGAGGTCCTCCTCGCGCTGTATGGTCACGAAGCTTATGACGCCGATGAACACCGCTATGCAGGGCACCGCGAACAGGATGAACTTGGCCTGCATGCCCATCTTCACGGCTTGTCCTCCGCCCTGCGCTGGCCCGGGGCCGGCAGGCCCATGCGGGTCTCCATGGCGCGGAAGGCCTCGTACACCGAGGCGTCCACCGGAACGAACCCGTGGCGCAGCACCTCGCTCCATCCGGTGGAACGGGCGGCCACCTCGGGCGATGCGGGGTCGATGGCCAGCAGGGTTTTTCTTAAGGCCTCCCGAACGGGTTGGGGCACGTCGGCCGGGCCACGATTATGAAGCCCGGAAACGGCGGCGTGGCCGCCAGCATGCGAAGGCCCGACCCCAGATAGCGCATGGCCATGGGTTCGCCCACGGCCCCGGCGTCGTACTCGCCCCGGAGCACGGCCCGGGCCACGGCGTCGTGGGTGCCCAGGTTGTCCCAGCGCGAAAAATTCTCAAGGCCAACGCCCTGCTGCTTCATATAATCAAGCGGGATGAGATAGCTCGCGGTGGAGTCCGGCGAACCGAAGGCGAAGCGCTTTCCGGCCAGGTCGCCCACGGTGCGGATGTCGGCGCGGTCCTCGCGCACCACGATGAGGCTTCGGATGGTGGGGGTGCCGTCCACGCCGGTCACGGCGCATATGGGCTCAAGGGGCGTGCGCTCGCGGGCCTGCAGGAAGGTGCGCCCGGCAAGCAACGCGATGTCCAGGGTGCCGGCCTGAAGGCGGTCCACAATGGCCGAGTAGCGCTGCTCCAGCACCAGCTCGAAGCGCCAGGGCTGGCGCTCGGAAAGATAGTCGAGAAAGGGCTGGTACTGCTGGTAGATGACCAATGGATGGTTCAGCGTGATGACGCCGAACTTGTAGATGCGTCCGGTGGCGGGTTCGTCCGCCCGGGCGTTCGGGGCCGCCGCGCACAGGGCGAGAAGGATGTGCAGGACGGCGAGCAGCTTGGCGAACGTGTGCCCCATGGACAGCTCCGGCCCGCGGCATCGGCCCCGGCCATGAATCGACGTTAATTGGCTGGAAGAACCGTGATCTTGCTGGGGCTTTTCCTGTTCAAGCTTTCCGCAAGACGCGCATTCGTGAAATCCTTTCCCCAACCGCGCGAAGGCAAAAACACCTCGTCCACGCCGCTTTCCGTGGCGGCAGCCAGTATCTCCCCTAGAGGATCGCCCCAGCGGACCATGAGCTGGGCTTCCACGCCCCGCTGGCGGGCGCGCTCGCGAAAGCCGCCGAGCCGTTCCAGGCATTCGCGTTCACCCAGTTCGCGCACGTACCGCATGAAGCCTTCCTTGTCGCCCTGGGTGGCGAGCTGGTCTATCAATCCATAATGCATGAGGTCTTTCTCCACAACATGCACGGCAATGACGCTGCCGCCGCCGTCGTGGGCCAGGGAGATCACGTGGTCTTCAACGTGGCGTGCCTGCTGTGAGCCGTCGCTGCCCAGGAGGATGCGTCTCATGGAATTCTCCTTGAAAAGCGCGGCCGCCGGACACGCGTCCGGCGGCCGCCTGGATGCTTGGATGCAAGGAATCTTTAGGCGAGTGCCTTGCACACCGCGATGACAACAAAACCGAGCAGGATGACGATGGAGTCCTGGCGGCGGGACTTGGAGATGGATTTGAAGAACTGCATGGTTTGCTCCTTTTTCGTTATTTCAGGAAGTAGAGGACAGCGGCCAGGGCCAACGCGGCCTTCAGGCCCGCGACGCCGAAACCGAACAGGAAACCACCGAAACCGGCCGCGCGCAGGTCGGAAAGGCGGGTGGTGAGGCCGATGCTGGCGAAGCCCAGGAGGAAGGCCCATTCCATGAACGACTTGGCCACCTTGATCTCGGCCTTGCTGAGCATGCCCATGGTGTTCATGCACACGATGGCGATAAAGCCCAGGATGAACAGGGGGAACTTGTCGCGGATCATCTGCAGCTTGTTGATCTTGGCCACTTCGTTGCCCTGCTTGGCTTCCTGAGCGGCGGCCATGAGGGCCAGCATCAGCACCACGAAGGGCAGAAAGACCACGCGGCCGATGTTGTAGATGCCTGCCACCTTGCCGGCGTCCGGGCTGTAGCCGAACCCGGCCGCGAGCACCTGGGCGGAGTTGACGATGCCCACGCCCGCGAAGGCCCCGAACTGCTCGGCGCTAAGGTTCAAGACCTTGCCCACCAAGGGGAAGGCCACCAGGGCCAGCAGGCCGAACATCAGGACCACGGCGATGGAATAGGCCATGTCCTCGTTCTTGGCCTTCACGGCCGGGGCGATGGCGATGGTGGCGGAGACGCCGCACACCGACATGCCGGCCGCCAGGCAGGCGCCAAGCGAAGTGGACATGCCGAGCCTGTTGCACAGCCACATCATGGCCACGGCGGTGCCGAACAGGAACACGGCGATGAACGCCAAGGCCTGGCCGCCGATGGAGACGAGGCCTGCCAGCGAATAGCTGGAACCCATGATCACGATGCCCGTCTTGGTCATGATGGTGGAGTAGCGCAGACCCGGCTGGAACACGGCGGGCACGCCCACGGTGTTGCGGATTATGATGCCGAAGATGATGGCCAGGATGAAGTCCTTGAGCGAAAGGTAGGTCTTGAACAGGGGATAGGCTTCAAGCTTCGGGGCCACGAAGTTGGCCACAAGAGCCACCGCCGTGACCAGCATAAGCCCTGGCAGGCTCTCGATGATGGCCTGGGCGAATGCCTGCTGCTTTTCGAATGGTTGCGAAATAACGTTCTCGGACATGGGTCCCTCCTGCGTGCTGTGGTGTTTCAGCCTTGAGCAAGGTCGGTGCCAGAGAAACATGTGCAATAATACCCGTGCGTTAACAGAAAGCGCCTCCTGATTTGCCAGGGTTTTATGGGCCGATGCGGAACGCTTTTTCAGCCGATGTTCCCATTTGGGAACATGGTTTGAGATGGCGGCAAAAGGACCAGGGACTTCTGCGAGTACTCAAGAAGCCTCTGGAAAAGCTGGAGCCTGCGGGCGCAGAGGAGATGGAGGCGATGCTGGAACGGGACGTGAAGCCAGCTCCCGGCTGGAACTGGCTGAGAACTTCGAACAGGCGCGTTACAGCAGGATAAGGAGGATGATCAAAAGAAGGGCAAAAGGCTCTTCCTAATGCTTCACACCCTTCTCGAGCAGATGCAGGGCCAACGTCCTGTCCATCACAGTCGTGTGATTTATGAACCAGGAAACAAGATAGTTGAGCAGTTCTTGTATGTCGACTTTCTGGTCGTCGATGAACTTCTTATAGAAATCCATGGTCTTCTGAGAAAACTCAATGTGCTCCTGCACATGCGTGAAGTACTGTTTGTACGTACTCTGGTCCATGAGAGACTCTTCTTCCTGCATGTGGTCCATCATGTATTTGAAGAACCTTTGCATGTACTCGGACACTTCTGCATGGCTGACATATCGCCTGGTGGCATCATCGATGTCATTAATCAGATTGACCAGGTTCTTGTGCTGGTCGTCGATCATCGGTTCCCCGACACACATGTCGTCATTCCAGTCGATGAAAGGCATTGCCGACTCTCCGCTTGGGACTTGAGGTTTGGCGAATCTCTCCGGGACGGCATGCCGGATTTTGAACGCCCCAACCCCTCATGGCGTCCAACGTTTAGAATTGTTGCCTGGACCATACTCAAAATACCCAACTGAACAAGTAGGGATTCCCTAGTTTTCAATGTGCAAGAAGGCTTGCCACAGCCAAGCTTTGGCAAAAGCTTTGCGCTTTGTGCACCTTAAGCGCCAGCTTTCGCCTTCTCAGGCAAGCCCAGGCTTAACGCACGTCCGGAAGGATCCAGCTTTCGGCCACAGCCGGCATCCGGCGATCTGGCGAGATGAAAAACTCAGAGATTCTCAGGTGTTCAGGCAATTTGGAACAGTTTGCGAACAGCCTTGGCCAACAATGCGAACAGTGAACGAACAGCCTATGCACCATCCTGGCTCGGTTAGGAGCATCCATCATGACGGCAGGAACATTTTACGAACACCCATGCATTTGTAACGATACGCCCATTTTTTTAGCCCAATATGAACAGGCGGTCGGTGCTCTTCATACCGGTGTTCTTCGTGGTGGTGCTGCGGATGTTCCTGGTGAAAGCCAAAAAGTCATGAACGTTTGGTAGTCAGACCATCACACCTGCACGTTGCCAAACTTTGGGACCTCCTCCCAATGCGTGGCGCCGTCCCGCGCTTATCCAGGAGGCGCGGGACGGCGCCTGACTTTTCCCCTCCACAAAAGCGCTTGAAAACACCCGGACCAAAAGAGGCTGGAAAAACTCCACATATCAGGTACGAAGAGGATTAAGCCTTGCCGCATGCATTTTCACTAGAAATTGGTTTGACGAGCCTGAAGCTTCTTGATAATCGTTTCTTGTAAAGAATAATTATTAATAACTTGCCTTGATACAGGCCGGTTATTTCTTCAGGAAACACAAAAGACAAAAAAGGAGCGATACGACATGCCCAGCTTGAAAGGAACCAAGACCGAACAGAACCTGCTGAAATCCTTTGCCGGTGAAAGCCAGGCGCGCAACCGCTACACCTATTTCGCCGGCGTGGCCAAGAAAGAGTGCTTCGTCCAGATCGCCGACATCTTCGAGGAAACCGCCAACCAGGAGAAGGAGCACGCCAAACGCTTCTTCAAGTTCCTCCAGGGCGGGGACCTGGAGATAACGGCCTGTTTCCCGGCCGGCAAGATCGGCACCACGGCGGAAAACCTTTTGGCTTCGGCCATGGGTGAGCACGAGGAGCACAGCGACCTCTACCCCACTTTCGCGCAGCAGGCCCTGGCCGACGGCTTCCCCGAGATCGCTGCCGTGTGGAACGCGGTGTCCGTTGCGGAAAAGCAGCACGAGAAGCGCTTCCGCGACCTCTTGGCCAACGTGGAGAACGGGCGCGTGTTCAAGCGTGACAAGCCGGTCACCTGGCGCTGCCGCAACTGCGGCTACCTGCATACGCACGAAGAGGCTCCGGGCATGTGCCCTGCCTGCGCCCATCCCCAGGCGTACTTCGAGCTGCTCGGCGAGAACTGGTAGACACCGGGGCCTGCCCGGCAAGTCCGGTCAGCGGCGCCGCCTTGAGTTTTCGGTTTGCTTGGCCGTGCGAACGGGCCACACAGGCCGGTTTCACAAAGGGCTCAATAAATAGACCCGCCGCGCTCCCGCGAGACGTCCTCAGCCTCGCGGGAGCGCCTTTTTGTATTCTTCCCCCCTCCCATGCTTCTCGACAGGCTTTCTTGAGCGGGCGTCATCTAGGCCAGTGGCCCTGAGCGCACAGTGTGAGCAATCCTTATTGACATTGATTATCATTTTCATCTAGGTCGACCCCATCCCGTGCGGGAAAGACAGAAAAGGAGTTCGCATGTTCATACCCGACAGCTTAAGCCCCTGCGCTTGCAAGCGGACAGTGACCCTCAATGGGCGCACGGCCATCCGGGTGGCCCTTCATACAGTTCAGTTCACCACCCAGGGCATGGCGGCCATTGGCCTTGGAATGATCGAGATGTCCAGGACGTATGGAATTCCGCTTGGGATCATCCGAAACGCCATGAAAAAGAACCTCTACTCCGCCCCGCCAAGCGATTCGTTGTATTTCCTGTTCCACCTGAAGGAACTGGATGCCGACATGCACATCGAGATCCCGCCCCACCTTTGGCGCTTCACGGCTCCAGGAATGTAGCTCCCGCCCTTTCCGCCCCTCCTCCCCACCGCATGCCGCCGCATGCAACGCGAAAGGCCGTCCTGCCCGGACGGCCTTTTCCGCTTTTAGCCCGGTACGGATGGTAAGGTCTTGCGCCCTCATGTTGCACGTGTTCCGGTAACGGAAACGGCATGCCAGGCCCTTTCGGAACGGTTAGGCTACGGCCACCCGCGAAGCCTCACTCCTCCACCGAGATCAGAACGCTCTGGAGGTTCACCTTGCGCCCGGCCAGCCCCAGTTTCCTGCGGATGTTGTCGCGGTAGGTTTCAACGGTTCTTGGCGAGATGTTCAAGTGTTCCGCCATCTCCTTGGTGGAGCTCCCCTTGCGTATCATAGCCGCTATGGTGCGTTCGCGCAGCGAGAGCGTGTTGTCCTGCTCCTCGGCCCCCCGGTTATCCGCTGAAACTTCGGGGTCTGGCCGGTTCGCCGCGGCCAGCTTTTGCAGGGCCTTGAAAAAGGCGGAGTCTTCGACGCTTGCGTCCTTGCGGTACTTTTCCAGGCCGGCCTTCAGGGCCTCGCCAAGCACCTCGGACGAGCAGGGCTTGGTATAGAACCTGAACACCTCGCCCAGATTCACGGCCTTGACCGCCGCGTCCAGGTCGCCATGCCCTGTGAGCATTATGCGCACGGTTGCGGGCGAGAGTTCGCGGACCTTGGTGAGAAACTCGATGCCGTTCATGCCGGGCATTTTAAGGTCCGAAAGTACCACGGCGAACGGCCCCGAGGAGCGCACCATTTCAAGGCCCTGCTCGCTTCCGAGCGCCGTTTCCACGCTGAAATTCCTGCGCAGCATGGCCTTCATCCCGGAGAGGATGTGTCGCTCGTCATCAACGATGAGGATTCTGTCCGTCATGGTGCTTCCAGTGTTCCTAGCTCAGCGGCGGCCAAAAGTTTTTTCTCTCCGTATATTTTCCGTACTCCAAACGCTTCTCTCAACTCCGATTTCTGTCTATGAATACATTGTCTCATACCTGACCACCCGCGGGCATGACAACCAAGCAGCACCATGTACGCGAACCCGGAGAGACACACGCGGCACGCACAGCATGTCCGGCGCGAACCCGGAGAATGTGGCCGCGAGGACACTGCCGGCTGGTTCATTCGCACACCGGATAAAGACGCCGCGCATAGAACGGAGACCACGAAACAGGCTTCAATCGTCACCGCACTCCCGCGACAACGGAGATAAAGTGCTTATGAACAGAAAGATCGCTCGCGTAAAACCCTCCCGATTCGAATTCATGCAGGAAAACGCCGTTGCGGTTTGTTACGGAATCTCATCGTTAATAGTCATACTGCTTTTCATCGGCACCTATTATAAGTGCGTCGATGAGAAAAGATCGGATATCGAAGCCGCATTTAGGGACACGGCCAATATCTCCAGGGCCGTGGAAGAGCACGCCATACGAACCTTCGAACAGGCCAGCCTTTTGGCCTTATCCATAAGATCCCGCTACGAGCTAGACGATAAGCTGAACCTGGGCTCCCTGGCCAAGGTGGACCCCAATTCCATGAGCATCTTCCAGCTGCTTTCCATTATAGACGAGAAGGGCATCAACACCGGCAGCAGCAAGGCGGACTTCACCCCGGTCGATCTCTCGGAACGCGAGCATTTCAAGGTGCACGTGAATTCCACCACCAACAATCTCTTCGTCAGCAAACCCGTCCTGGGCAAGGTGTCCGGGAAATGGTCCATCCAGCTGACCACCCGCCTGGTGAAGGCCGACAAGTCCTTCGGAGGCGTCGTGGTCGTCTCCCTGGACCCCTTCTATTTGTCGTCGTTCTACAAGGACATCGACATCGGGCCGCACGGCAAGATCATACTGGTCGGCCATGACGGCATCATCCGGGCCCAGAAGGACATGACGGCCGACACTGTTGGCAAACCCATCGACGACCAGATGGCCGGTTTCGTCAAGAACCAATCACCGAACAAATTGGACAACATCACCTACACCGAGGCCCAGGGCCAAACGATACTTTTAAGCATCCGTGCGGTGAAAGGTTTTCCCCTTTCCGTCATAGCAAGCGTCTCCGAGAGCGACGCGTTGGCAGGCTTCTATTCGAGAAGAAACGTCTATTTCGCGTTCGCCGCGTGCCTGTCGGTGTTGGTTTTCTTCCTTGCGACCTGGACGACGCGGATATTCAAGGAGCTTCGCGAGGGCGCTAACCGGCACAGGATAATGTTCGACAACTCGCCGCTGGGAATTATGCACATCGGGTCCGACGGAACCGTCATAAACTGCAACGACAAGCTCGCCGAGCAGATGGGCTCAACAAAAGAGGCGCTTCTTCATTTCAATGTCGCCACGCAGACCGATTCCAAACTGCAAAGCGTGGTCAAAGAATCGCTCAACGGCAAGCCATCCTTTTTCGAGGACATCTACACGTCCGCAACAGGAAACAAAACAAGCTATATACGAATGGTTTTCAACCCGGTGAACCCGGGAAAACCGCCCACAGACGTCATAGTGACCATTGAAGACATCTCCGAGCGCATGCAACAGCAGGAAAAGCTCAGGGTAACCAGCGAACGCCTGCAGCTTGCGACAGAGGCATCCAACATAGGCATCTGGGATTATGACCTGGTGCACAAGTCCTTGATATGGGACCCCATGATGTACAAGCTGTACGGATTTGAGAACCAGAACCATGCAGTCACATATAAAGACTGGGAATCAAGGATTCATCCGGACGACCTCGACGCGAGCAGAACAGCCATCATGCAAGCGTTGAACGGTAAAGAGGACTTCTCATTCGAATTCCGCATATTCTGGGACATCGACAAGTCGATCCACTATATAAAGGCGAGCGCTCTCATCAAGCGCGACGAAAACGGCAATGCGCTGCGCATGGTTGGAACGAACCTGGACATCACGGCGATGAAAAACGCCGAGAGTGAGCTCCATGCCGCATATACCGAAATAGAACAACGCGTTGCCAACCGCACGCAGGAGCTGGCCCGCGCCAACGAGCTTCTCCAGAGCGAGATCATAGACAGAAAGCTGGCCCACCGCGAGATAAACCAGATACTCTCCTCCATTTCCTCCATCCTCATCGGCGTTGACTGCCAGGGCGCCGTGGTCCGCTGGAACGACGCCGCCGCGAACATCTTCGGCCTGAATGCGCCGGATGTGATCGGCAAGCCCCTGTACGACCTTCCCATCCCCTGGGATTGGGAAATGATAGTGGCTGGGGTTTTACAGACCCGCACCGAGCTCAAGCCCAAACGGTTCTACAACCTCTGGTACGAGCGAATCGACGGCCAGGACGGCTTTTTTGTCGTCACTATCGGTCCTCTCTGGAATGAGGAGGGAGGCTACGACGGCTACCTGATACTCGGTGACGACATCTCCGAGGTGAAATTCCTGGAAGCCCAGCTGGCCAACGCCGCGAAGCTGGAAGCCATAGGCCAGCTGGCCGCCGGCATCGCCCATGAGATAAACACACCCACCCAGTACGTGGGCGATTCCGTGACCTTTCTCAAGGAGTCCTTCGACGACATCGGCCAGCTGTTCACCACGGCCGAGCGGTACAGCAACGAACCGGAAAAGGTGGGACAGGAGGCGGCCCTGGCCCTGAGGAACCTTCTCGAAAAAATCGACGCCGATTTCCTTCAGGCCGAGATCCCAAAAACCATCGAACGAATCTTCGACGGCATCGAACGCATAAGCACCATCGTCCAGGCCATGCGGCGCTTCTCCTTCGCTGGCGGGGAGGAGAAACGGGCCTTCAACCTGAAAAACGCCATAGAGAACACCCTGGTTATCTCGCGCAACGAATGGAAATACGTGGCCGAGGCGCAAACCGACTTCGACAAAGACCTCCCCGACATTTTGTGCATGCCGGGCGAGATCAGCCAGGTTCTCTTGAACATCATCGTCAATGCCGCCCATGCCATCGGCGACGTGGTCCAGGGCACATCCAACCTGGGGCTCATCACCATTACCACCAAAGCCGACGGCGACTTCGCGGAGATCCGCATCAGGGACACCGGCACAGGCATCCCGAAGGACGTCGGCGACAAGGTGTTCAACCTGTTTTTCACCACCAAGGAAGTCGGCAAAGGCACTGGCCAGGGGTTGGCAATCGCCTACGACATTGTGGTAAACAAACACGGAGGAACCCTGGAGTACGAATCGGAGCCGGGCGCGGGAACGACCTTCATCATCCGTCTTCCCTGTGACGGGTGAATAAACCGCTCATCTAGAGAACCGCATGAAACCAAAGATACTCTTCGTCGACGACGAGCAGAACATCCTGACCAGCTTCCGGCTGAGCCTTCGGCCCATGCGCGAGAAGTGGGACATGTCCTTCGCCCTTGGAGGCCAGGAGGCCCTGGCCATTCTGGCCGAGAACCCCCATGAGGTGGTTGTGTCCGACATGCGCATGCCCGGCATGGACGGCGCCCAGCTTTTGCGGGAGGTGCGCCGCCTCTACCCGGAAAGCGTTCGCATAATCCTATCGGGCTTTTCCGAGGAAGAGAGCGTTCTGAAGGCCGTGGAGCTGGCGCACCAGTATCTCGGAAAACCCTGCCGCCCCGTGGACCTGATACGGGCCATCGACAACTCGCTCAGCCTGCGCGACGTCCTGGCCAGCCGCCAATTGAAATCCATCGTGGCAAGGCTGGAATCGCTGCCAACATTGCCCGCCATTTACAATCAGCTGGTCGCGGCGCTCTCCAACGAAAACTCCACCTTGAAGGAACTGGGAGACATTGTAAGCCAGGACGTGTCCATGGTGGCCTCCATCCTGCGCCTGGCCAACTCCGCCTTCTTCGGCCTTCCCACCCGCGTTGCAAGCATCCATCACGCCGTGAACCACCTTGGCGGGCAGACGTTGCGGGCCCTGGTGCTCGGCACCCACCTGTTCTCCTCGCTTAAAGACGTGGATCAACACCCGTTTTCAATCAAGATGCTCTGGGAGCACAGCTTAAGGGTGGCCTGCTTCGCTAGGAGCATAACCGACGTGGACGGGGCGCAGCAGTCCGACTGCGACGACAGCTTCATAGCCGGCATGCTCCACGATGTGGGCAAGCTCGTTCTGGCCACCAACATGGAAAAGGAATTCGGCCAGGTGCTCGCCATGGTGCGCGCCAAGAACTGCCCCGTACACGTGGCCGAACGCGAGATACTCGGGGCCACCCACGCGGAGGTGGGCGCCTATCTCATGGGCCTGTGGGGGTTTAGCAGCTCCCATATCGAGACGGTCTGCTGGCACCATACCCCGCAGCGCCAGGACAGCCAGACGCTGTCGCCCCAGCTGTCCGTGTACGCGGCCAACGTCCTGGACCACGAAATGGTGAGGATAAACTCCGGCTACGCCCTTCGCCCCTTCGAGCTCGAGACCCGGGATTTGGAGGACACTTCCGAGCGCCTGAAGAACTGGCGAAGCCTGTGCGAACAATCTCTGTCCGAAGGAAAGTGTCATGAATGAGCGCATACTGTTCGTGGACGATGAACAGCATATTCTCGACGCGGTGCGGTCGAACCTGAAAAAGTATTACACCATTGAGACGTGCGCAAACCCCCGGGACACCCTTGCAAAGATAAAGAACGGCGAGGAGTACTCCGTTATCGTTTCCGACTTGAAGATGCCTGACATGGGTGGAGTGGACTTCTTAAGCGCCGTGCGCGGTCTAACTCCTGATACAGTGCGTGTGATGCTCACCGGTTTTGCGGACCTGGAAACCGCTCTTTTCGCCGTGAACAACAACATTGCCTACAAGTTCCTTGAGAAGCCCTACAAGACGCACGAACTACGAGAGATGATTGAAGACTGCATCGCCTTGTACAACAAGACGATTTTTGAAAAATTCGAAAACAGCGCAAAAGTGATAATGAACCACGACATAAAGGGCCCCATGCTCGGGATCGTAAGTTTGAGTTCCATGCTCCTGGGTTCTGAAAATGTTCCGCTGGATACGAAAGAGGCGCTTCAGGCGATACACACCTCCGGATCGAAAATACTGAGGATTCTCGAATCCAAAGCACTGCTCGAGAAAATGGAAAGGGGAGTCTACAAAAAGAATGTAAGCGGCGTAAGAATATTCAAAACAATTAAAGACGCGATTGGGGAACAAGCGAAAATTCTTGAAAGCAAGAAAATTGACATCAAAATAACAATAGACGGTCAGGAATACTTTGACGCGTTTGACCAATTGATAGAATGTGACGAACATCTCCTGACGTGCATATTGGGCAACATTCTCAAAAATGCAGTGGAAGCGTCTTGCGTCAAGGATGTCATCATCATAGACGTCAAACGGGACAAGGACATGCTGATCTCAGTCAGAAACTGCGGCGAGGTCCCGGCGGACATACAGGAGCGTTTCTTTGAGAAATACGTCACCCAGAACAAGCCGTATGGAACTGGGGTCGGAACATACTCGGCAAAGTTGATGGTTACTGCACTGGGCGGGGATATCCACCTGGACACTTCGGAACCCGGGCACACCACAATACACATACGGATTCCTATCGGGTAGTTGTTTACATTTTGCTGTTTATTTCGCAGTATTTCCTGGAGCGTTCAGCATGTTCAAGAGTAACTTGCGCATTTGAGTAAGCATACAAAGGGCTGACACATGTCGCACAAAATACTTTTTGTGGATGACGAACAAAACATCCTGGACACGATAAGCACCATGCTCCGCAAGCGCCAGGACGTGTTCGTAGCCCATGGGCCGGAAGAGGCGCTGCGCATGGTGGCCGAAGAGGGGCCGTTTGCCGTTGTGGTTTCCGACTTCAAGATGCCCGGCATGAACGGCGTGCAGCTGCTTACCCGCATAAGCGAAATATCACCCAACACCGTGCGCGTGATGCTCACGGGCTACGCCGACATCGATTCCGCCACCTCGGCCATCAACGAAGGCCGGGTCTTCAGGTTCCTCACCAAGCCCTGCTCCACCTCGAACTTGGTCAGCTGCCTTGAAGCGGCGCTTGAACAACACCGGCTGATCATCTCGGAGAAGGAGCTCCTGCACGGCACGCTGCAGGGCTGCATCAAGGTGCTCACGGAAATCCTCGGGCAATTAAATCCCGAGGCTTTCGGACGCTCGGACAGGATAAAACGGCACGTGAAGAACGTGGTTCAGAGGCTGGGGCTCAAAAACCCTTGGAAATTCGAGCTGGCGGCCATGCTCTCCCAGATCGGCTGCATTTTCATACCCGAGGACATCGTCCACAAGAGCAGGTGTTCCGCCGAGGAGCTTTCCTCCGAAGAGCTTCAGATATTCCAGATGCATCCCACCGTGGGGTATCAGCTGCTCTCGAGCATCCCCCGTTTGGAAGACGTTCGCGAGATGATGCTCCACCAGGAGGACACCCTGCTGACCTCGCCGGACATGAGCCGGGGGGCCAGGATACTCAAGGTGTGCCTGGATTTCGACAACCTGGAGAGCTGCCTGGGCAACAAGCTCGACGCCATAGGGCGCATGAAGCAGCGCACGGGCGTCTACGACAGCCACATCCTGGACGTGTTCGAGCGCTACATCCTGGCCGACACCGGCGTGGTGCCCAGGGACATCCGGCTGGTGGAGCTCAAGGAAGGCATGATCTTAGGCGAAGACCTCATGAGCGAGGCGGGGGAACTGCTTCTGGCCAAGGGGCTGGAAGTGAACTCGTTTAGCCTGATGCGCCTGCAGAACCTGGCCAAGGCCCAGGGAGTGCGCCAGCCCTTCCGGGTGCTCCTGCCCATGACCGAAGCAGACGGGGCGGCCGACCATTAGACGAAATACCAGGCGGACCCGCATCACCGTACCGGCGCTTCACATGGTGAAGCTGTCCGTCACCACCATCTTCCCGTCCTTCACGCACTTCTCCTGGGCCGTCACCGTCCCGGTGGTCTCGTCCACGGTGATCACCATGTACCCGCGCAGCATCTCCTTCGCCGGCACGCGCTTGTGCGGAAAGATGTTGGTCAGGCGTTTGTCCTGCGCCTTGGGGTCGTAGGTCATGGGGCTGGCCCCGCCGTTGCCCTGCACCACCTGCCAGATACCGTCCACCGCGCCCCGGGCGTAGAAATGCTCGTGGCAGCACAGGTAGGCCTTCACCTTGTGAGCGGTGAGGGCCTGCCAGAACGGGTCGCGATCCGCCACGGCCGCCAGCTGGAACTCGTATTCCTCGGACACGCTGGTGGTGAAGGCCGGGCTGTGGCCCAAAACGAAGGTGACGGGGCTTTGCCCGGATTCGAGCTGCCCCTTGATCCAGGGCAGGTTGATGCGCACGCTGCGGCCCTGGCTGCCGGTATATTGGTCGGTGACGATGAAATTGGCCGACTTGTGGGTGAAGCTGTAGTTCAGGCCCTTGGAATCCTCCGGCCCGTTCTGGGGCATCCTGGCGGCGAACAGCTCGCCGTAGGCCGCTATGAGCTCCGGCACGCCAGCCCCGGGGTTTATTTCTCCGCCGAATTCATGGTTGCCCCGCACATAATACATGGCGATACCCGCCTCGCGGATGGGGGCCGTGGCCTCCAGGAAGTTCCTGTACATCTCGCGGTAGCGAACCGTAGGATCAAGCTTCAAAAGCGGGCTGGGGGCTTTGAGCCAATAGCCGTTGGTCAGGTCTCCGGCGTGGATCACCAGATCCGGCTTCACGGGCTCGGCCGCTATGTGCCCGGCCAGGTCGGCCAGCCCGGCGCTTATGCCCGTGGCGCTTTTTTTGGTCACGTCGCGGGTGTCGCCCAACAGCACAAAGCTCCACACCTTGCCCGTTTGTTCGCCCGCCTCGCCAGCGGCCAGGGCCGGGGAAAAGGCCGCCAGGCAAACAAGGGCCGCGAAGGCCAACAGCCCCGCCAGACGTCCCGCCATCCGCTCGACATGCCTCATGGTTCCTCCGCGAAGATGTATTCCCTGACGCCTCCAGGCACGCCCCGGCAACCCCGGGCCAGTATGCCTGCAAACACATGCCGCACCATAAAGCAAAATACACCGCCCATACCGTAATTGCCAGGGCAAAGTCGCCAGGCGAGGCTACCATCCTGAAAAGTCTTGGGGTATCATGGGTGCCGGTATCAGCCAGGCAGCGTGCGCACATTGCCGGCCGGAAGGCTCGCGCAGAGCCGTGGAGCACTGTCCGGCACCCACCCCAACGAGACGTTGCAGTGCCCCCCAAAAGGACGGCCATGCCAAAAAAGCTCAGTCTCCGCGCCCGGTTCGCCCTTACCTTTTCCGTGCTCATCATCCTGTCGAGCGGCGTGCTGAGCATTCTCATCGGCATGCGGGCCAGCCAGGTGGCCGAGGCGCAGATCGGCTCGCACCTGGCGGACATAGCCGCCCAAATGGCGGACAAGCTGGACCGCACCATGTGGACCAGAACCAGGGAAGTCATCCTCTTTTCCGGGCGAGACATCTTCCAGTCGCCCGGCAGGTTCGGAGACATCCGGGAAGCGATCGACCAGTTGCACGCCGCCATCCCGTTCTACTCCTGGGTCGGCTTCCTGGCGCCGGACGGCACGGTCATCGAGTCCACGGGCTCCATCCTGAAGGACCAGAACATCTCCCAGCGCCCCGTGTACGTCGAGGGCATCAAAGGGCTTTTCATCGGCGACGTCCACGACGCCGTGCTCCTGTCCAAGCTTTTGCCCAACCCCACGGGCGAACCCATGCAATTCGTGGACATAAGCCTCCCCATAAAGGACGCTTCCGGCAAACTGATCGGCGTGCTGGCCACCCATCTTGGCTGGCAGTGGGCCAAGGAGGTCGAGGCCTCCATCCTGAGTTCGCTCAAGGATGAACGCGACCTGGACCTCTTCATCCTGGCCCAGGGAGGAACGATACTTCTGGGCGACACCACGCTCTACGGAAAAACCCTGGACCTACCGCTTCTGGCGCATAGCCGCAGCGCCCCAAGCGTCTGGGCCGTGGAGACCTGGCCGGACGGAAAAAAGTACCTCACCGGGGCCGCCTTCGGGAAAGGCTTCCGGGAGTACGGCGGGCTCGGCTGGACGGTCATCGCCCGCCAGCCCGTTAAGGAGGCCTATGCGCCGGTGCGCGTGCTCATGCGCGACATCTTCCTGGTGGGCGCACTGCTCTCCGTTCTGTTCGCCGGAGCGGGACTGTTCATCGCGGGGCGGGTGATAAAGCCGCTCAAGACCATTACCGACACGGCCGACAGAATACGCCTTGGCGAGGATGTGGCCATCCCGGAGAACCAGGACATCCCGGAAATAAAGACCTTGGCCGCCTCGCTTTCCTCGCTCATCGACAGCCTGACCAAAAGCGAAATCGTACGCGACCGCATGCAGCGCCTGGCTACCAGGGACCCGCTCACCGGGCTCTCCAACCGGCTGGGGTTGTCCGAACATCTGGCCACGGCCCTGCCGCGCCTCACACGCCAAGGCGCATCGCTTGAGGTGCTCTGCCTGGACCTGGACGGATTCAAGGCGGTAAACGACACCCTGGGCCATCAGGCCGGCGACGAACTGCTCAGGGAAGTGGCCCGGCGCCTGACTGGCTGCCTGAGGGGGGAGGATGTGCTCGTGCGCCAGGGTGGTGACGAATTCATCGTTCTGGTGGAAACAAAGGGCCAGGAGCGAAACGAGGTTCCTCTCCTGGCCGGGCGCATTTTACAATCGATTGAACAGCCATTCGTGCTGGAAGGCCAGACGGCCACCGTCGGGGTCAGCATCGGCGCCGCGACCTGGCCATTGCACGGGAAACGGATCGAAGACGTGCTGGCCAGGGCAGATGCGGCCCTGTACGAGGCCAAACGCAGGGGAAAGAACAGGCTGGTACAGGCCTGAAGACCGTTCCACACAAACGGGACTTATTTTAGGGGGGAGGCTGTGGCAGCTTTGACGGGTTTTACATCGTGGGTTGGCGTGCTCGCCGGGTGCGCGGCCCTGGCCGCCCTCAGCCTCACCACGCTCTACAGCTACCTTCTTTTCCACACCCTGGCCGAACTGTTCAGCATAATTATCGCCAGCGGCGTCTTCTTCATGGCCTGGAACTCAAGGCCCTACCACAAGAACGGCTACCTGCTGTTCATCGGCATCGCCTATCTCTTCGTGGCCCTCTTCGACGTGCTGCACACCATGGCCTACAAGGGCATGGACGTGTTCCCGGGCTTCGACGACAACAACCTCCCGCCCCAGATATGGCTGGTGGCGCGCTACATGGAGGCCCTGGCCCTGTTGTTCGCTCCCCTGTTCTTTCGCCGCCGGGTTTTCCCCGCCGTAACGTTCGGCTGCTTCCTTACCATAAGTTTGGTTGCCCTGCTGGCGATCTTCCACTGGAAAGTATTCCCGGACTGCTTCCTGCCCGGAGTGGGCCTGACCTCTTTCAAGATCGTAAGCGAATACGCGATCATGGCCATCCTTGTCGTCGCCACTGCGCTGCTTTTACGCAACAAAGACAGGTTCGAGCCCGACGTGCTGCGCCTGCTCATTCTCTCGATTCTTGCCACCATCGCCACGGAGTTCTGCTTCACGCTCTACGTGCACCTCTACGCCCCCAGCAACCTGCTTGGGCACCTGTTCAAGATCGTCTCGTTCTGGTTCATGTACCAGGCCATAATAGTCACCGGCCTCACCAAGCCTTACGACCTGCTGCTTCGCGATCTCCAGCTTGAGATCGAGGAGCGCAAGAAGGCCGAGCAGGTGCGCGAGAACGTGGAGCGCATCATCCGCCACGACATCAAGTCGCCCCTTATTGGGCTGCAGAGCATGGCGAAACTCGCGTTCGAGGATAAATTGAATGACGAATTCCGCGCCTTGCTTCCCGGTCTCATGCGCGGGGTCCGCAACGTGATAGGCCTCCTGGATTCCACCGAGAAGATACACCAGATGGAGAAAGGCACGTACGCTCCCCAGGCCGTTCGCTTCGATCTGCTGGAGGTGATGCACGACGTCGAGGCGTCTCTTGCGCCGTTGACCAAAGCCCGCCAGGTCCGGCTCGTTCACTCCTGGGACTCGGGTCCGGCTATGGCGCAGGAAGCGTCACTGCTTTCGGGAGAGCAGTTCCTTGTGGAGATAATGCTGACGAACCTGGTGAAAAACGCCGTGGAGGCTTCACCCAAAGGCGGCCAGGTCACAGTTTCCTGGCACATCGAAAACAACAGGCTGCGCATCGACATCCACAACCAGGGCGCCATCCCGGAAGCCGTGCGGGACACGTTCTTCGAGAAGTTCGCCACCGCGGACAAAAGCTACGGCACCGGGCTTGGGACATACAGCGCCCGGCTCATCGCCCGGGCCCACGGCGGGGACATCTCGTTCACCACTTCGCAGGCCGAAGGGACCACAGTCACGGTCACCCTTCCCTGCCCGAAAGCCTCAGATTGACCTCCGGCAGCTTGGCGGATCGTCCCGAGAATTCTCCGAGCAAAAGAAAACGGCCCGCCTTACAGGAGACGGGCCGCGTAATGGCAGAGCATCAGCAGTGACCGATTATTTCGGGTAGGCCGACCGGCAATACTTCACGCACCAGTCCCGGGCGGCGTCCGCCGGACCGCTGCAGGAGGAGCCGGCATACTTGCCGAACTGCTGGCCGTGGATGGCCGCGCATTCCTGCATGCAGGCGTCAAGCGAGGCCTGCTGCCTGTTTATGACTGCCGTATACGGGTCGCACACGGCGATGGTGTCGCAATCCCCGCCGTTCTCGCCGTCGCCGTACTGGTAGCAGAATCCCTTGAAATCCTTCTCCGTCATGGGCTTTACCGGCCCGCATCCGCCAGCGAGCAACACAGCCGCGACCAACGATGCGAGTAGAATCCTGTTCATAGCTTCCTCCTCCCGGCCTGGTGGCCCATGCTAGCAAATGATGCTCGCGCCTGTCTCGCTTTCGACCCGGGAATGTGCGGCGCACGACCCGCTCTTTACCAGCCCGCTGTCAACGAGCCCGGTGCGGAAACGTGAGAGTGAAGGCGGCTCCCGCCTCGGACTGCACGAAAAGCTCCCCGCGAAGCTGGTTGGTGAGCATGGAGACGATCTGGAGCCCCAGCGTGGCGGCGGTTTGGATCTGGAAGCCTTCGGGCAGCCCCACCCCGTCGTCTTGCACCACCACGGTCACGCGGTCAGGGGCCAGCGACGCCGCCACGGTCACCGTGCCCTGGTCTTTGTCCTTGAAGCCGTGCTTGAGGGCGTTGGTGACCAGTTCGTTCACGATGAGCCCGAAGGGGATGGACTGGTCGAGCGTCAGGGAGATGGCGGACAGATCAAGGCGCAGCGAGATTGTCCTTTGGCCTTTGTATGCCGTCACCAGCCGGGGCAGGAGCTGCCGGAGATAGTCGTCCATGTTGATCCCGCTCAGGTTGTGCGAGCGGTACAACTGCTCGTGAATGAGCGCCATGGACATCACCCGCCCCCTGCTCTCGGCCAGTACGTTCCGGAGCACGGGGTCGTTCAGCCCGTCCGCCTGGAGGCTTAAAAGGCTCGAGATGATCTGGAGGTTGTTTTTCACCCGGTGGTGGATCTCGCGAAGAAGAATTTCCTTTTCCCGCAAGGACGTCGCTATGGCCTGTTCCGCCTGCTTGCGCTCAGTTATGTCGGTGAAGATGCAGTGGGTTCTCAAAAATTCGCCCTTGTCGCCCTGTTGCACCCTGCCGTTGAAGGCGACCCGGACGGTCCGGCCGTCTTTGGTGACCATGTCGAACTCGACGCCATCGATCATGCAGGCCTGCTTGAACATGGGGAAATTGCGGTCGAAGTGCTCCACGAAGCCCTCGCCGAGAAAATCCCCGAACCACCGCCCCACCACCTCATCCTTGGCGTATCCCAGCGTATCCTGCCACTTCTTGTTCACGTCCAGGAAATACCCCCTTTCATCCAGCGACTGGTACGGCAGGGGGGCGTTCTCGAAGAGCATGCGGAAACGGGCTTCGCTTTCCCGCGAGGCGTCTTCAATCAGCTTGCGGTCGGTGATGTCGCGGTTGCAGCCCTGGCGGCCCAAGTAAACGCCGTCCTGGTTGTAGATGGGCTTGCAGGTGTGGCTAAGCCACACGGTGTCGCCACTGCGGGTAATTATCCTAAAATCAAGTTCCTGATGAGGCGGCTGGTGGCTGTTCACTTCTTCGATATGGCTTATCCAGATGTGTTTGTCGTCCGGGTGGACGATTTTAAGGACAAGGTCATCCGGATCCTGGATGAACTCCTCGGGGGTGTAGCCCGTTATGGCTTCGCACGACGGCGACATCCATTGATACTTCCCGTCCGGTCCGCGCCAGTACTCCCAGTCGTAGATGTTCTCGGAGACGATGCGCAGGCGTTCCTGACTTTTCCGTAGCTTCTCTTCGGTCTTCTTTCTCTCGGAGATGTCGCGCGCGAAGCCAAGGAGCAGGGCCTTGCCGCCATTATCAATGATGGCGGCCCGCACCTCCACCGGAAAGGTCGATCCGTCCTTGCGTCGGTGCAGGGTTTCGAAGGAGGTCTTTTCAACGGACCGCAGGTACTCGACGAAGGCGTCCAGATCCGGCCTTTCATCTGCATCCACGTCCTTTATTCTCATGGCGAGCAGTTCTTCGCGGGAGTAGCCGGTCTGGCGGCAGGCCTCGGGGTTCACGTCCAGGAACCTGCCGGTCTGGTCGGCCAGGTAGATGGCGTCTCCGGCGTTCTCCACCAGCAGGCGCATGCGCTCCTCGCTTTCGCGCAGGGCCTCCTCGGCCCGCCTGCTTTTGGTGATGTCGATGTTGATGCCCAGGATGCCCAGGATCGCGTCCTTGTCCCGGATGGGGGCCAGAATGGCGTGAAAGATGCCGGGCTCGCCATTGGTGGGAGCGTAGTGCCTGTCTTCGGAAAGGATTTCCCCGGCAAGGGCGCGCCTGTTGCTTGCTCGCCAGGATTCGACGATTTCGCGGGCGGTGTCCCCCTCGTCAATCGAGGCCCGCGACAGGTCGCCCCAGACCCTTATGGATTCATCGCTCTGCATGATGACGCGCTCAGATGTGTCGCGCGCCCAGAAATCGAAGGGAAGGTTGCGCAGCATGGCGCCGAGCAGGGCGTCCTTGGCATGAAGGGACGCCCGGGCCTCTCTTCCGGCTTTTTCATCCGCCTCAAGTTCCGAGATACGCCTGCGGGCCGCTTCAAGCTCGGCGATGAGCTGTTCCTTGGTCTTTACGCTGTCAGACATGCAAGGTCTTACGAGGTTTGGAGTTCTTGGCCATACATCATGCGCATCCTGGCAGTGTTTTCACATGCGGACGATTCCGCGTCAATCGCGTCTGCACCCCCAGGTTCAATGGCCTGTCCGGTGGGGAAAGGTGAGCGTGAACGAGGTTCCACGGCCCGAGTCCACCGCAAGCGCCCCGTGCAGCTGGTTGGCGAGCATGGCCACCATTTGAAGGCCCAGGGTTTTGGTTTTCAATTGCTCGAAGTCTTCGGGCAGGCCCACGCCGTCGTCGGCCACCACCAGGGAGACCGAGCCCCCGGCGAGGTTAGTGCGGATGGTTACGGCGCCCATGTCGCGGCCCTTGAAGGCGTGCTTGATGGCGTTGGTCACCAGTTCATTCACTATGAGCCCGAAGGGGACGGCCTGGTCCAGGGCCAGGGTGACCGGGGAGAGATCGTCCAGGCGCAGCGTGACGTCCTGCGCGCCCCTGTACGCCGCCACCAGCTTGGGCACGAACTGCCTGAGATACTCGGCCGCGTCGATGCCGGAGAGGTCCTCCGAGCGGTAGAGCTGCTCGTGGATCATGGCCATGGAGATCACCCTGCTTCTGCTTGCGGCCAGGGCTTCCAGGGCTGCCTGGTCCTTCAAGCCCTCCTCCTGGAGGCTCAAAAGGCTCGAGATGATCTGGAGGTTGTTTTTCACCCGGTGGTGGATTTCGCGCAGGAGCACTTCCTTCTCCTTAAGCGAAGCGGCCATGGCCTCCTCGGCGTTCTTGATGAAGGTGACGTCCGTTACCAGGGCGTAGAAGCCCTGCACCGCGCCGTCCGAAATGTCCGGGATGTAGTTCAGAAGGGCGCGCCGCACGTGGCTGCCGTCGGGAGAGGGCATGGCCCGCTCGAAGAGCTGGGGCTGGCCTGCCATCACGGCCTCTATGTAGGGCAGGCTCTTGCGGTACGTCTCTTCTCCCAGCAGGTCCTTCAGGTGCATCCCGGGCATGGTGTCGCGATTAAGGCCGTACCAGACCAGGTAGGCGCTGTTGGCCAGGCGGCAATTGAGCTCCTTGTCCCAGTAGCTTACCAGCGAGGGCAGGTTGTCCAGAATGGCCTTCAGGTCGCGCTCGCTTCGCACCAGCTGGCTCTCGAGCTGCTTGGCCTCGGTGATGTCGCGGCCAACCACCACGGAACCAACTATCTTGCCTTTCTTGCCCCGGATGGGGCTGAAGCTGTAGCTGGCGATCCAGGTTTCGCCGGTGTCCTTTCGCTTGAGCCTGTAGATGGCGTTGGTGGCGGTTTCGCCCCGAAGCGCCCTGGGAACGGCCCATTGATCAAGCGGCGCAAGTTCGCCGTTCTCCAGATAGACATCCAGTATGGCCGGGTAATCGTCGAAGTGCCTGGCGCACTCCTGCTTGCTTGCAAACTTGTGGAAGGTGGCGAAGGCCTCGTTGAAGTGGATGAAGTTGCCCTTCTCGTCGGAAATGAACACCGCGTCCACAATGCTCGCCAGCGCGGTTTCCAGCTTGGCCTGGCTCTCCAGCAGCTGTTTTTCTATTTTCTTGCGCCCCGTGATGTCGGTCCAGCTGGAGCGTATGGTGTCCCTGCCGCAATACAGGAACCTAACCAGCCGGACCTCGCACAGCAGGTCCTTGCCATCCGCGTTTTTGATGGCCCGCTCGATGGTGAGTATCTCCCCGTCCAGGATTCTTTCGCGGTTGCGGGCTATGGATTGCTCGAGCTCCATGCCGTCAGGCTGTTTCTTGGCGAAGAACCTGAAGACCCCGTGCTCCAGAATATCCTTGGCGCTTGTGGCGAACAGGGCCTCGGCGTTCTTGTTCACCATGATGACGCGGTGGTCGTTGGCATCAGCCACGATGATCGCTTCCGGAGCCGCCTCCACCAGGAGCCTGAAGCGCTCCTCGTTCTCCATGAGGACCAGCTCGGCCTGTTTGCGCAGGGTGATGTCCTGGGCGATGTTGTCCACCACGGAAACGTTCCCGGAGTCGTCGTAGTGGATGTCGATGGTCCAGGACATGCGCCGCACTTCCCCGGACAGGGACACCAGCCGGTTCTCGAACACCATGTGTTTGAGCCCGGCCGCTATCCAGCCCTTGAAGGCGCGCTCCGTGGTCTCGCGGTCGTTCTCGTGCACGAATTCGAAGGCCAGGCGCCCGACGCATTCTTCGGGTTCCAGGCCGAAAACCTTGCGGGCCACCGGATTCACGTAGAGAAAGCGCCCGGAGCCATCCACCTGGGTGATCAGGTTGTCCGTTCCCTCCACCACATGGCGGAAGCGCTCGCCGCTTGCGCGCAGGACTTGTTCGGCAACGCGCCGCTCCGCCTCGCGGCTTTTGAGCGCCTTGACCATGCCGTCAAAGGCGGTGGCCACGATGTTCAAGGTGCCGCTGCCTCCGCTCATGCCGGACACGGCGTCCAGATCGCCTTCCCCCACCCGTCTGGCCAGCCCGGCGAATCGCTTCAAGGGGTTTATGATTCCGTATTTACCCGTCAGCCAGGCCGCCAGGAGCGAAAGAGACGCGGCCAGGCCGAACGCGTAGAGGTGTTGCCGGGTAAGCTTGTCCGCCCTGGCGAGGATTACGGCCTCTGGAATGCCGACGGCTATCACCAGATACGGCGCGTCCTGGGGCTTAAGGCGCAATTTCTGGAACGCGAAATAGCGCCGGACCCCGTCCAGGGGAGTAAAGGAGGCCACTCCTTCATCCTCCGGGCCGTAAAAGGCGCTCATGGCGTGGGGGGAAATGCGCTCTCCCACGGGGTTTGTTTCGGGTTTGTACGGATAAAACAGCAGGCGTGTTCCCTTGCCGTCGAAGATGCCGAGGCTCGAGCCTTCCGGAAGCATGGCCATGTCGAACATGTTCACGAAATGGTCGAGCTTCAGGCTGGTGGTCAGTATGCCCGTGAGCTCCCCCCCCTGGCCAATGACCGGATAGGCAAAGGCGATCACCGGCCCGGCCTCGAACCGGCTGACGATGTATTCCCCGGCGGAAAAGTCGCGAGTCCTCATGGTTTCTGCCACATGCTTGCGGTCGGCGAAATTGTCCGCGGCAAAGGGAAGCGCGGCCGCGAGGACGTTCCCGTTCGGGTCGAGCAGGATGAAGTTGGCATGGACGGGATGCTGTTGCACCAGGGCCTTGAAAAGCGTGGTGCACGAGGCGTGGTCCAGGTGCTGTTCGTGCATCAGCGACAGGGTGGAAAGCAGAAGCTCCACGCCACGGGTGACGCTCTCCTGCTGCTCCCCGAAGGACCTGACCATCCTCAGGGCATCGGCTTTGGCTTCTCGAACCTCCTTTTCCCGTAATTCCACGCCGGACCAGAGGATCATGGCCAGCATGGGAAGAGCGCCGAAAAGAACCACCAGGATGAGGTTCAGACGGATGGAATCGAACCGGAAGAGCTTCATGCGCTGGCCGTACTCCAGTTGGGCGTGGCACCCAGCACCGAAAGATTGCGTGATCCTTCGTGGCCGTAACAGATAAATGAGATTCTGGGCAAGCGCTGGCGGTGCTTTGTTGCCGGACCGCATGAGCTTTTATGGCGAGCCTTCTTGAAAGGCCCTCAGGATTGATGCGTATTCTTAAGGCTTGCCCAGGCGCATGCGGCTTGAATATATTGCGCCTGAAATCACGACTCATGAGGAAAGCTTCAATATGGTGTTTGCCTTGAGATTGTGGTCGGCTACTACGTGATGCTCGTCAAGGTGTACCTCACGCGCGTAAGCAACAAGAAAACCCAGACCGCATACGAGGTGTGCACGTTCATCATCATCCTTTTGGTGATAACTATAATAATAGACCTCAATACGCCGTTCGTGGGGTTGATAAATGTCGACACCGCACCTTTCACCTGGGCGTATGAGAGGGCCGTGTACATCACCGGATTGACGCCTCACTGACGTTGCCCCTGCTGCACTCGCACACACCGGCGGCCCGAGCTGGCAGGCCCTGTGCGGCTCGCCGTATCAATCCACGCGGACAATGCGTCGCGCATGCGACAAAGCAGTGAGCTGTTGTTGCAAGCCGCAAGCACTGCAAAAGAAAGGCCCCGTCCAGTGAAGGACAGGGCCAGTAGGTTCAAACTCTGTAGTAGTCTAATGGTTTCAAGTGGCTGTCTTTGCCGTACCTGTAGAGCGGATGGTTACTCCATCTTGAGTTTGCCAGGATGTAGTTTTTTCTCTGGCCTCTTGGTGCTCTACTTCAGAAAATGCTGCTCTTCTTCAGATTGGCCCAATGGTATCGCCTCCGTTGAAGGTGAACCAACAGTCTCCTGGAACACGACTACAATATAGGCCTCTCCCAGAAGGTTGTCCAGAGGGATTTTTAAAAAAAAACGTTATCAGCAGGAGCGGCTCGCCAAGGGAAGAACCCCCGGCCAGCCTCGAAGCAAAGTGCTTCGCCCATAAGGGCTTCCCGGGCCTGGACATATTTAATGAAATACGTTTTCTTGTAGAAGCTAGTTCATTCCCGGCTCCAAGCGGGCAGGCTTATTCGGCGCGCAACCACCATGAGGATCCCCCATGGACTCAGACTACAGCGTCACCTTCATAAACCCCATTCTCCAGGCCGTTACGGACGTCCTGCTCAAAATGGCCCAGGTGGTGGTGGAGCCCGGCAAACCCTACGTCAACCTGGCGCGCACGGCCGCCGGGGACGTCACCGGGGTCATAGGCCTTACCGGGGACATGACGGGCGTGCTCTCGGTGACGTTCGAGAAGGCCGTGATCCTAAAAATCACCAACGCCATGCTAGGGGAAAACTACACCGAGATCGACGAAAACATCGCGGACGCAGTGGGCGAGCTGACCAACATGATCGCGGGCCAGGCGCGCATGCACCTCTCCACGGACGGCATCCACCTCAAGGCGGCCACGCCATCGGTCATCACGGGCAAAGGCCACGTGATAAGCCACATAAGCCCTGCCCCCATACTCTCCGTTCCATTTTCCACCGCGTACGGCGCCTTCGTGGCGGAAATATCCATGGCCCACCACAGATCCTACCACAAGTTCGACCCGCTGCCCGAGAAGGTGACCCTCTGGCACAGGCCGTCCAAGGAAGAGATGGCCAAGGAAGCGGCGGAGAACGGCGCGCAGGCGCACAAGGAGAAGCGTTTGGACGAGTTCGACGTGGAGCTTTTGCAGAAAAGGAAGGACTAAAGTGGGCGCTCTTCCCTCCCCTGGCCAGCCTGCCAAAACAAACGCCCCGGGTGAAACCGTTCACCCGGGGCGCATTTCATTCAAGGCAAAGCCGTGCTCTGGGGGAGTAATCAGGCCCCGATGGACTTCTTTCCGCTGGTCCCGCGCATGCTGAAGATGAGCTCATGCAGGGCCGAAGCCTGGCGGGAGAGATCGATGACCGCGTCCGTGGAGTGGGACATGGTCTGGGCGGTCTCCATGGATATCCTGTTGATCTCGGCCACAGCCCGGTTGATCTCCTCGCTGGCCGCGGACTGCTCCTCGGCTGCGGTGGCGATGGCGTGCACCTCCATGGTGGAGGAATCCGACAGGGATACGATCGATTTCAGGGCGTCCCCGGACTCGGCGGCCAGGGAGGTGACCTCCTCGATGGCCTTGGCAGTCTGGTCCACGCTTAGCATGTTGTCCTTGGATTCGCGCTGGATGCTCGTTATGGCCTCCTCCACCTCGTGGGTGGCGGTCATGGTCTTCTCGGCCAGCTTTCGCACCTCGTCGGCCACCACGGCGAACCCGCGCCCGGCTTCGCCTGCTCTGGCGGCCTCGATGGCGGCGTTCAGGGCCAGCAGGTTGGTCTGGTCGGCTATGTCGGAAATCACGTTCAGCACCCGCCCGATATCCCGGGCGCGTCCGTCCATCTGGCCCATCTTCTCAAGAAGCTGCAGGGCCTGGGTCCGGACGATCTCCGTGGAATTGATCACGTTGTCCACCACGCCCTGGCCGTCCTGGGCCTTGCCCCGGGCCTGCTCGGAACGGGTGGCGGCGGTGTGGGCGTTCTGGGCCACCTCAAGCACCGTGGCGTTCATCTCTTCCATGGCCGTGGCGGTCTCGGCGGCCCTGTCGCGCTGGGTCTCGGCGCCTCTGGCGGCCTGCTCGATCTGGGCCGAGAGCTGTTCGGAAGCCGCGGACACGGCCTCGGCCACCTGTTCGGCCTGCACGGCCACCTGGGTGATCTTCTCGTTCTGCTGGGCGATCAGGGCTTCCTGCTCCTTGATGGCCGTCAGATCGATCCACACCGAAAGGGTGCCCAGCACGTGGCCGGTGGGGTCGTAGAACGGCGAGGAGGAGATGCGGGCATGGCGCTTGTTGCCCTTGTGGGTGGTGAATTCGCGCTCGGCCGTGATGGAGCGGTTCTCACGCAGGGCGATGCTGGAGATGGTGTCCTTGCCGGGTTCGCCCCAGATGAAGCCGCCCGAGGTCTGTCCGTAGTAGTCCTCGGGCTTTCCACCACGCTCCAGAAGGTCGATCATGAGCTGGTTGGTGAAGACCGTGGTGTCCTGGGGGGAAAACACCGAGCAGGGAATGGTCATGCCCTTGAGCACACCGTCGGAGAAGGAGAGCTGCTCCTTTAGCTTGCAGAGCATATCCATAAGCGCCTTCTGCAGGCGACCGATCTCGTCGTGGGCGCATACCGCCAGGCAGCTGTCGAGATTTCCTGCCGCCACCTCTTCGGCGTGCATCTGGGTTTCCTTGAGCCGCTTGGTGATGAGGTTCGGCAGGGCTATGGTGGCGCAAAGGCCCAGAGCCAGGATGATGCCTGCTATTATCATGGTGCGCGTCTTGCCGGACATGATGGTCTGGTCCACGGCGTTGCCCGCCTGGATGCCGCGATCCTGGGCCATGGAGTTCAGCTTGTCCAGGGAGCCCAGGGCCTGGTTGAACACCTTGGCGGATTCGCCGCGGATGAGCTTGATGGCCTCTGCGTCGTTCTGTTTGTTGGAGATCTCGACCAGCTTGACGTTCACCCGCAGGAAATCCTGCCAGGAGGCGGCATACGCCTTCATGGTGGACTTGAACTCCTCGGGCAGAGAAAGCTTCGCAAGCTGCGCCTCGGCTTCGGCCATGTTCTTCTTGGCCTTGGCCATGCGCTCTTCGATCATCTTATGATCTTCAGTGGATTCAGTGATTATATGCTGGAACTCGGCCCGGCGGAAATTGTTGGCAGCGTCCGTCATGATGGCCGTGGCCCGCATGGCCGGCAGCCAGACGTCTGAGACTTCGCTGGAGGAGTCGTGGATGGTGCCCAGGATGGAGTAGCCGCTCACCGCCAGGACCATGGTCAAGAGAAGCATGACCAGAAAGCTTGCCGCCAGTTTGAAATAGATGCTCAAATCACGCAAAAAGGCCATGACATCCCCCCCTTTTGAAGCGACGGTTTGGAACTCCTGTTGCGAAAACGAAGTAGGTGCTGAACGGAATATCGGGGCAATATCCTTCAATTATTGTGTACGCAAGTTCAAATGCGCCAAACTTATTCCAAAAATCGATCCACAGGATGTAAAACCATTGGTCCAAACATGACCCCCGATTCAGGTGTCTGGGGAATAAAAGAAACCGGATATTTGCCGCCCACTATTTACAGTACGGCCCAAGCAAGCAGTGCATCCGCCGGGAAGAGCATTCCAGGCACACCGGAAGCGGCAATGGCGAAAGAACTGAGACTGGGGCGAATCCCGGATCAGACAGCATGGAGGAGGCGCGGAATACGGTCAGAAGGTCCTGGAGTGTACTCCCGGGAAACCAGAGTATGCGGCATGCGCACCAAGCCTTAATGGTCGGCTGTTGAGCGGCGGCGACGCCCGCGGGAATATTTGGGAAGGGCCGCTACGTGGCCCAGTGCCCCGCCCTTGCTTCCGGCTGCGTGGCAGGATGGGGCAGCACCACGTTCACCGTGGTACCCTCTTCCTTGGAGGTGACAAACCCGATGCTGCCGCCGTGGGCCCTGGCGATGAGCTGGGCGGAGTAGGTTCCAAGCCCGGTTCCCCAGGGTTTTCCGAAGGTGGCGTATTTTTCGAAGAACACCGCGCGCACGTCCTCGGGCACCGCCCCATGGTTGTGGATGTCGATGCGCAGGCTGTCCTTCTCCTTCCGGCAAGACAGCGTGACCACGCCCTCCTCCGGCGAGGCCTCCACGGCGTTTCTCACCAGGTTCATGAGCATGTCCTCTACGAGGAACTCCTCGCCGTAGGCCCGCAGATCGCCGTCCGGCAGGACAAGGCGCACCCCCATCGACCTGGCCAGCGTTCTCAGGCCCAGCTCGATGTTGGCGCAGGTCTGCCCCAGGTCGAACCACTTGGCATCCGGCTGGTACGCGCCGCTCTCCATCTTGAGAAAGGCGTCGGAGGCATCAACCAGCCGGACCACCCGCTGGACCGAGTTTAATATGAAGGGAATCATTTCGCGCAGCCCCTCGTCCACGGGGTCGTCCAGGGCGCAGGAAGCCAGAGCGTGCAGCCCGGACAGCGGGGACTTGATGTCGTGGCGGATGATTCGCTCCACGTGCCGCCTGAACTGCTCGGCCTGTTTGCGCCTGGTGATGTCCGACACGCGCTCGGCCAGATAGTTTCCGAAAAGGTGGATGAACTTCGCGTCCAGGTCGCTTACGGGAAAGTGGCGGACGGCCGCGCTCACAAGGCCAAGGACGCTGCCCGCGCGCACCACGGGCAGCACGTAGACGGCTCTGATGGACTCTCCGGCCAGATGGGCCGGAGGTGAAAGCTCGTCTGTCCGGCTTGCCACATCCATTATGCGGGGCAGCTTGCTGTCCAGGTGGTGCCTGTCCCAGGCCTCGAGCTCCCTGACAGTGGCGATGCTCGCCTCGCCGGGCAGGCCGTCCATCACCAGAAAATCTTCGCCCGTGCGGATCACCAGGCGCCAGCTGGGAACGTCGGCGAAATATTTCCACTGGGTGGCCACTCGCCGCCCGATGACCAGGACGTCGTCCACGGACTGAATGTCCGAGAGCAGTTTGAAGAGCGCCTCGTAGCGCACCAGCTGGTGGGTGGTCCTGTCGCTCATGGGCGGTTCCGCTGTTCTATGCTCTGCAGAAACAGGCGCTAAAGAATGGCGCGATAATCGGGATCGAGGTCGATCTTAAGCGAGCTGGTGTACACGTTGAACATGGTGGTCATGTCGATGACGGCTATTATCTCGCAGATCTCCCCCTGGGTGAACCCCTCCCCGGCCAGTTCCTCGAAGTCGGCGTCGGTGAGGGCGTTTGCGTCCGCGGCTGCCTTCAGGGCGAAGCGCACCACGCTGCGGTAGTAGGCCGGGAATTTGTCACTGGTGCCCGAGGCTATCATGTTTTGCAGGTCGTCAAAGGTGAGGGAGGTGTCCAGGCTCAACACGCAGTGGGCGTGGCAGGCGGAGCAATAGCGGGCGCCGTTTTTGGCCGACACCGCGAACACGATCATCTCTTTTAGGGGCAGCGGCAGTGAGCCGCTAAGGAGCGTGCCCTTGGCGCGTTCCCAGTAGGCTTTGGCCAGGGCCGGGCTGTGGCCCAGGGTTTTCAGCCACAGGGGAACCTGGGTGTCGCCGGTTGAACGCATGAAGTCGTCGTAGACTTCACGGGTGGCGGGGGTGGCGTCCTGGTACTCGGTTATGCTGTAGCGCTGCATATCATCCTCACTCTTGGCGCTTGCGCGGTTTCGCAGGCCGTTACCGGCCCCGTCGTTTCGTCTGCTTGGCCTTACTCGAGTGGGTTGATCGTACTACTGCTTCGTCACCCCCTGTGCATAACGCGGCGCAAGGCAATGCTTTGTTTCTTCAGTACATGCTCAGTGATCTATGCCAAACACACCATAGTAACGGTTTAATTTATTGGATTTTTTTTAAACTCTTTGACGCTATTTTCATATATGCACTCCCCCCAAATGTCCACTGGGGGTGATGCCGAAAATGGCTCGGGTCTGGACGGCCGTACCTAGAATTCCAATATCCGGAACACTGCTTTTGGGTAACAAATATTTTTCACCCTCTAGACAGATATACAAAAAGTATATACAAAACATCACAAAAGCTGCGTAATACTTCTATTTCAATCTGTTAAAACAGACACTTGGCGAGCGCCTGCGAAAAGAAAGCGACGGCATGAAGAAGAAAGACCGCAAGAGGGTCTCCAAGGACGGCCTGGAGCTTGCGGCACCGCCGGAGGCGTCCGGCCCGTCCGGCGAGGCAAACGAAAGCAAACCCCGGATGCGCGCGCGGCGGGGCGAGGCCGGGAACATTTCGGGGAGCTCTGCGGGCGGCAAGCCGGGGGGCGAGTTTCCGGGAATCGAAGACCTGGCCGGGCAGATACGGCCCAGGCCAAAGCGGGTGATGATCTCCATCCGCCTCGATGCCGAGGTGCTCAACTGGTACCGGAGCATCGGCAAGGGCTACCAGAGCTACATCGGCGAATTGCTCGCGGCCTGGAAGAGGCAGCAGGAGGCCCAAGCGCACACGCTGGCTGGGGATGCCCCCCTGCCAGGACGCCACACACGGAAAAGGACGACCAAGACTCCGGACAAACCGCCGGCCGGGAAGGCCGGCAGCTAATACGAAACCCGAACCCGAGGAAAAGAGGGGGGTACCCATGCACCGATTCGCCTTCGCCTTGAGCCTTCTTCTGGCCCTGGCCGCGCCCGGCCTGGCCGTGGCCGAGTCCATGACGCTTAACAACACGCCCGTGGAGGTCTTCTTCAGCCCCAAGGGCGGCGCCCAGGACGCCGTGGTGCGCGAGATCGGCAAGGCCAAGACCTCGATTCTGGTGCAGGCCTTCAACTTCAACAACAGGGCCATCGCCCAGGCCCTGGTGGAGGCCAAGAAGCGCGGCGTGGCCGTGGCCGCCATACTCGACAAGAGCAACCGCACCGACAAGGCCAGCGTGGCTCCCATGCTCAGCAGCGCGGGCATCCCGGTCATGATAGACGCCATGCACGCCATGGCCCACAACAAGGTCATGGTGATCGACGCGGAAACCGTCATCACCGGCAGCTTCAACTTCACCAGGGGCGCTGAGGAGAACAACGCGGAGAATCTATTGGTCATCCGGTCCAAGGAGATGGCCAAGCTCTACAGCGGCGAATGGGCCGCGCACAAGCAGCACGCCGAAGTGTACTAGTGAGCCTGACCAACAACTCTCACCGGAGGGGGCGCGCCATGTTCAAGAACGAAGCCATCGTACCCATTCTGGCCATTCTTATCCTCTCGGGCGCATTGACGGCCATGGCCGCCAGCGACAAGGACTTCATCGGCACCTGGAAGTCCCAGGGCAGCCCCAGCATCACCCTGGAGATAACCAAAGAAGACAACATCTTCGTGGTGGCCGTGAGCGGCATGGTGTTCGGCGGGCCGCAGCTGTGCCCGGCGGCCATCGAGAACGGGCTTTTGAGCGTCTACGGCGGCGTGGGGTTCGGGCCGTCCGGCACCATCCGGTTCGGCTACGTGAAGGGCAGTGACAGCATCGTCGGGAACGGGCAGCTGTTCACCCGGGTGAAGGGTGCAGTGAAGAAGTAACGCTGGCTGAAAGACTGGGCGGCCCGCAGAGGGTGCGGGGCTAACTGTTTTCCGAAGCGGGCTCGGGGGTGGCATTCTGAAAGAAGGCCAGCTTCTGCGCCCGCTTCATGCGTTTGATTGTACGTTCAAGCTTCAAGGCCTCGGACCTGTCCGCCACCAGCTTGCTCCCCACCAACTCAACCGGCCTGCGGGACCGGGTGTACCTGGCCCCGCCGGGGATGAGGCCGTTGTGCTCGTCCAGCCTGCGGGCAACGTCGCGGGTAATGCCGCAATAGAGGGTGCTGTCAGCGCAGGTTAGGAGGTAGACGGTCCAGTTCATGGGGATGGTTTGGGGTTTGGTGAAAGGGTTGGCTTGCATCACTCTGTCACATCTTTTTGCAGCCAGGAAAAGATCGTTGACATATTCCTTCCAAAGAATACATTCCATCCATGGCATGGGAAGTTGAGTACACGGACGAATTCGGCGAGTGGTGGGCGACTCTTGGGTCAGAACAAGAAGACATCGCCGCAACCGTTGGCGAACTCGAACGCAGGGGGCCGAATCTTCCGTTTCCGTTTTCAAGCGGTGTTGAATCGTCGAGGCATTCGCATATGCGCGAATTGCGGATACAAAGCGGAGGCCATCCGATTCGAGTATTCTATGCATTCGACCCCTCACGCACAGCGATTCTCCTTATTGGCGGCGACAAGACAGGCGACGACAGGTTTTATGAAAGAATGGTTCCCGTTGCGGACAGGCTTTACGACGAACATCTTGAAGAATTAATGAAGGATAAACACCATGGCAGGTAGAAACTCTTTCGCAAAGCTGCGCGCGGCCATGTCTGCCGAAGCGCAGGAGCGGGTAAAACAAAAGTCGAATCTGCTGCGTGAAGAAATGGACCTGGCCGAACTGCGCAAGGCAAGGCGTCTTTCACAAGAGGAACTTGCCCAGGTGTTGAGCATCGGCCAGGCGTCCGTGGCGAAAATTGAAAAACGCACGGACATGTACGTGAGCACCTTGCGGCGCTTTGTGGAAGCCATGGGCGGGAGCCTGGATATTGTGGCCAGGTTCCCGGATCACAGCATCTCCATTAAAAAATTCGAGGACTTGAATCACGGATGAGCGATGAAGGGTTGGCCTAAGGCGGAACAAATGAAGCGCCCCACGGACACATTTCGCCGTGGGGCGCTTTATCGTTTTGGGATGGCGCGAACTGGCCGCAATGGCTGGGAAAGAGACAATAGGCGTGGGAAGGGTTAGGGGCTATGCCCTATGAACTGACGAACTCTAGAAGGGCAGGCCGCAGTTTATGGGAAGGGAATTGACGTCCTGAGCCCTGTAGTTGGAGCCCGACTGGACATAGTAGCGGGTGTAGGCGTGCGCGATCATGGGCTTGCGGGTGCTGAACGGGCCTGTCCATTCCACGGACGCGTAGAACACCAGGGGTGTGGTGCCCGGAGTCGAGGCTGTGGACAGCGAGGAACCCCATGCCTGCTTTGCGCCAAGGTCGAACTCTTCAGTCTTGGCCACCGTGCCGTTCTGATCAATGTATGTTATCCGCACGTGTATACTGTCGTTGGACAGGTTCGCCACCTGCAGCGAGAAGTCGATGCGCTCGGTTGAGCTCGAATAGAACAGGTGAAATGGCGGGACCAAGGCCTGTCCGCCCGAGGTGGTGGTCTGGGCCATGACGCCGGGCGCGGCAAGCGCCAGGGCCAGGGCCAATGCGCAAAGAACCGGCATGATCTTCTTCATATTGAACTCCTTTCTGCTGCTTTTTGGCGGGCGGGAAACCCGGCCCGCGGTTGATACACACCCCCCATACACCGGGGAGACCGGCGGAGCACTTGCGCCTATCCGCGCCATCCCTTGGCGATTCTTCAAAGGTGGCATTTCCGCCTCCGCGAAGAGGCCATTGACAACAACCCATTTATATGTACATTTAATCAATGAGTGACGAGTACGAGTTCGATTGGGACCCCAAGAAACGAGCCTTCAACCTTCGCAAGCATGGGTTGGACTTCGAAGATGCGAAGCCGCTTTTTACCGACACGTTGCTGGTGGTCACCGATGACCGCAATGACTACGATGAGGTTCGTTACGTCGGATTCGGAGAACTCGAAGACATCATTGTGATAGTGGTATTCACATTACGGGAACCAAACATCATTCGAATTATTTCGTTCCGTCCAGCGGATGAGGATGAGAGGCAATACTATTATGGGAAATAAGAAAAAGACTCACAGCGAGTTAGAGACAATTCGAAAGAAATCCCCTGAGCAGTTGCGCCAGGCCGCTCTTGAAGACCCCGACGCCCAGCCTGTTCCCCGGGAGATGTTCGCCAGGGCTGTTCCCTGGGGAAGCATTAAACCAAACATCATCAAAAAAAAGGATGTTCATATGTTTCTTGATGAAGATGTAATCGCTTTTTTCAAGGAAGAAACAGGCGGGAAACGTGGTTACCAGACGATGATCAACAACGTGCTGCGCCAGTACATGGAACACCGTAAGCAGACTTAGAGTTCGCAGGGCCGGGCTGAAAATCCCGGCCCGCTAGTTCCCGCCTCTCACCCCTTGGGCGGCGGCACTATCCACGCGTCCAAATCCTTCGAGCAGGCAAGCCAGCGCAGCTCCCCGGCTTCCTTCACCACGGGCAGGCCCCGGCGGATGCGGCTCTCCACCTGACCCCAGTTGGTGAGCTTCAGGTAGTGCAGGATGGCCTTGCGTCCCACCAGGTCGAACCTCATCATCTCCATCTCCCCTGCCCTCGCGGTTAGTCGTTTGACCTATTGCATAAATCCCGGGCGGTGCCCGAACCTCAAGGCCTCCAGCACCTCACGGGCCCGGTCCGTACACATCTCACCCTCGCAGCCCCGCTCGCCTCGAAGGCCTCCCTCACGTTCGCGGCCCTCGGCATCCATCCGGCGCCTCTGCGCCCTGTTCTCGTCCCAGGCCTCGCGCAGGCTGGCCACGGTGGGGAAATACCTGGCCGTTTCCAGGCACTTGAGCGCCGCCTCCTCGAAGTCCTCCCGGGTCATGTCCCGGCAGGCCCGGGCGTAATCCTCAGCCAGCAGGTCCAGCACGCTCACCTGCTTGGACTGGGGGAAATGCAGCGCCAGGCGCTGCAGCACTTCCAGGGCGCTTTGCGGGGTCACCATCCGGCAATTCAGGCTGTTCATGTGTGTGCTCCTTTCGGCGCAGTTTTTCGGCGATGTCGTCGATGGCCTTGGACTCGGGCGACGCGAACCTGTCCGGCTCGGCCCTGGCTTCGGGCACCTTCATCAGCCACATGCGCTCGCGGATGTAGCGCGACAGCATGGGCGCGAAGCGTCCGTTCTCGCGGGTCCACTGGTCGCTTGCGAGCCTGGCCGTGAGATCATCAAGCACCCGGCCAAGCCCAGGCCACTGGCGGCGTCTGGAGAGCTCCTTCAGGGCCGTGTCCGCCGCGCCCGGATCGAACCGCTCGGGCGGATAGCCCTCGCCGATCTGCTGGATCTCCAGCGAGACCGCATAGGCCTGGGCCTCGTAGGCATCCACCCTTCCCCCTCCCCTTGCGTCGCTTCTTTCGCCTGGCGCGTAACCGGACACGGGCCCGGGCGGCTCTGAGAGGAGAGCGGCCGCATGGGGCCGCGACCGGGCAGGAACCTTTGCCCCATGCATCGGAGAAGACGTGTTCGGAGAAGAAGCTTTAGGAGATGAGGGAGTCGGAGAAGAGGCCCGGCGGGTTCCGAATTCGCACCGTGCCTGCACCGTGCTGGCACCGTGCCCGTCTGGTGCGCCGTCGTGACCGGTACCGTCACGGCCGTTAGGCCCGTTCGCGCCATGATCGTCCGCCTGTCCCCACGGGTCGTCCGGATGGGGCGGCAGCTCGCTCTCCTTCTCGTTCTTGTGCGGGTTCTGATGGGCGCCGAACCTGGGAATCCACATGAGGTCGCGCCCGTCCGCCCTATAACGCCTGACGAACCCCCAGCGCTCCAGCTCGTCCAGGATGGGGAGGATGGGCTCGGGGTCGAACGGCAGAAGCTCGGCCTTGATGCGCTTGGGGCGGTCCTCCAGCCTTCCGGCCCGGTCCGCCATGGTCCACAGCCCGGCGAAGACCAGCCGGGCCCAGGGGGAGCACTCGGCCAGGTCCTCGTTCTTGAAGAATCCGGGCTTCAATTGCCGCGCGCGCATCCGCCCTACCCCCGCTCCTCGCGTTCGCACGCCCGCAAGGCCCGGGACAGATCGTCCCTGGTTACCCACTTGAGGGCGAGCGGCAGCCCGCACTCGCGGCAGGGATGGCCCTGAACGCCCGCGCCCACGGCTGCGATCTTGTCCATGGCGCAGCGCTCACGGGTGACGGCTATTCTGCGCTTGGCGCAGGTCCAGGGCTTGCCCCTGGCCTGGAGCTCGGCCTGCCTGCGGGCCCTTGCGTCGGCGTGGTTCAACTGCACTTCCGTGCTAGCCCCGGGCAAAAGGGAGTGGTCTTCGTTCACGTGAACAACCTCGTTGGCCTTTTTCTTGGCGGATGCGGCAGGCCTGAACTCCGGACACCGGCATAGCCCGGCAACCCAGGTGACGCCGGCCATGCAGAAATACGGCGGGGGCGCCATGTTGTGCGCGCACTGGCGGCATTCAAGCGGCACGCCCTACTCCCCAGCGGTCCTGTTTACTTTGCGCGGCGCTTGCCACATATGTTGGCGGGTGGATTTTCCAGCGCGCCGGAGCGACATGATGTTCATGGAGGGTATTTAGAGGATATTCCTCTGGCAGACAAGGAGGAATTTGTCCGGAAGACAGCTAGGGGATTATCAGCTAATTATAAGCTAACCAAAGGAGGCGTGATGGACAGGGGCTACGTCGTCGAACGCTGCTTCGTAAGCATCATCTGCAAGAAGTTGAAGGAAGCGGGCATCAACCACTCCAAGGCGGCCAATACGGCCTTCTCCGACCGCAAGAACGGAGTGAACACCTGGCGCGACATACGAAATTTTGACCGCCCCAAGAAACCCCAGCGTCTGAATCTTGGCGAAGCCATCGCCCTGGCCGACGTGGTGGGCGAACCCCTGCACGCTCTGCTCATAGAAGTGGACTACGCCCTGAAAAACGGCTGGGATCTTGAACGGGACGACCCTTCCCCCACGTGCCGCGAGAAGCAGGGCAGACGATCAGAGAAGCCCGCTGGCGGACAATAGGCCGCGCAAGGACTTACACACCACCTCCTGGGAAAGGGCCAGGATAGCCACATCTGCCTCGTCCGTGGCGTCGCACTGGATCGCCCGGCTGACCGCCTCCAGGAACTTTATAGACAAGTCGAGATTTTCACTCAGATCGCTATCGCTCGAAAACTTCAGAAACGCCATTCTCGATACTCCATTCCCGATTAAGGTCCCCACGAAAGCGTCGTACCGCCTTATTTCTACGAATACGCTTAGAGGATTATGTCATTCTCCTCTTTTGCGTACGGCGCGCATGTATAGAAAACAATATTTGCAAAATCCCCGCCAGTCTTCAGTTACTGCCTGACTCACCAAAATAATTCGTTTATCCTATAGAATCCCTACCTCTTCTAAGCGAGGATAATCCTCTTTTTTGATATTTACAACAAGAGGATTATCTTCTATATGTTTCCCGGCGAGCCAAACGCGGTGAGGCCATGCGAACGACCCAAACCCCACGGGGGCCAAGGCCAAACAAGAGGCCACGGCGGGAAGGGGAAGGCTGCAATCCAAGCGGGCGCGCGTCGAGACGGACAGGTTGGCGCAGGATGCGCCAGGCGGCTGGGGACCTAGCGGAACGAAATGAAACACTTACCCCCCGGAGCGTGGTGTTGCCGGGGGCGGCAAGTCGGCGGGCGCCCCACGTGCGCCAGTGCGTTCGGGGCGCCCGCATCGCTCGTCACATCATTCGGACTGGCTGCTTCAGGCTGGCGCGAGCCCGTCGTGGGAGGGGTGCGTCCAAAAAGGAAGGATGACCATGCGAAAACTCATGCAAGCCATCCATTGGGAAGTGTTCTTCACCTTCGTGTTCACGGCCGCCGTGCTGGCCGCCCTGGCTCTCCTGTGGCTCGAGCCCATCTTCACGGAAGCGCTCCGGTGAGCATGCGCTGCGTGGAGGTAACGGCCGACATCGGCACCTGGCGGATCGAGGCCCTGGTGAGCTTCCCGCCCAAGGCCCCGCTTCATTACTCCGTCACCTCCATGAAGGCCCGGCCCTACCACGAGGACGGCACGCTGGCGGACGATCCCCAGGGGTTCGAGGCCTTGCGGAGCATGGACGACGCGGACATGCGGGCCTTCGAGGCCGTTATCGACAAGGCCGTGTGGCGCGAGTTCGTGGCCGGCATGGGGCCGGACGAGGGCTGGCACCAGAGGGCAGACGCCTGGCGCGCCGCCAGGGAAGGACGGTAGCCGTGGCCTGGCGCCCCATCCCCGGATTCTCCCGCTACGAGGTGAGCGACACCCTGCAGGTGCGCAAGGCCGAGAACTTCCAGGTGCTCAAAAAGGACTTCCACTCGGTCTACCTGGCCAGAAACGGCATCCGCTACGGCTTCACGGTGGAGGAGCTGCTGGACGCTGCCAAGGCGGGGCGCGAGCCCAATGCCAGGTACGCCAAGCGCAAGGTGGAGCGTCCGCGCGAGCCGTGCCTCCAGCCCATCACGCAGATCCCCTGCCCGCACACCGAGGCCCTGCTGGAAGCCTGGACCAAGGACCCGATCATGAGCGGGCTGGACGCCGCCTGGCGAAGCGTCGGCTACTAGCGCCTGCGGGAAGGCCCCGCTGGCGGCGTTGCCGGGCCAAAGCGGGCAACGGCCCGACATGACGCACTTTTCGGAAACAGCGTCGCAAACGGGGCAACCACCCCAGAAACACAGGAGGATTGTATGGCGTGGGACGACTTGATCACCGGGCACCCGATGGAACTCACCTTCCACGAGCAATTCGCGAACGAGCCCGTATGCTTCGACATCGACCTGGAGGACTGGTCCGGCTTCTTCTTCAGGGGCTCGGCGCTCGTTGCCAACGCCAATCCGCTGAGGATGCTGGTTGACGGCGACACGGACGCCAACCACTACCGCATCCACAACCACGTGGCCCGGCATGTGCTCCAGACCAGCACCGACGTGCTTTACGGGTCGCACGGCCTTGTTCCGCCCAACCTCATCGGCTCCGGCCCCCTGGCTTACTTCCACATCGAGGGTTCCTACTACAGCTACGCGGGCCATTTCATGTACCGGCTGAATCAGAGGGCCGAGGAGACCAACCCGGTAAGCTCCACCATCTACACCGCCAACGGGAGCAACCTGTACCTGGGCACCGGCGACAAGAACAAGGTGACCGTCACTTCCGGCGGCCTGCCGGTGACGGGCTTGGTGAAAATCTTCAAGTTCTACTAGAAGTATGCAACCTGGGGCCGGTGGGTGATCCGCCGGCCTTTTTCGCAAAAGAGCGTTGAGGAAGGCCGGGCTGTCCATGGTGAAGTCCGCCCAGGCGGCAGACGCGAAAGGGGTTTGGTCCCGAAAGACCAAACCCCTTGTTCGTTGGACACTCGCTTGCCCAACCGTCTCCTTGTACAGGCTCCTCACCTGGAGCGGGCGGAAGCCCGTAAGCCGGGAATGACCAGCGTAAACTCACGCCCGCCGGGCCGTCCACTGTTCCCGGCCGCGACCGCCAAGGCCGGGCTCACCTACCAGGGGCTGCCGAAACCGGTGCCGTCCCGGGGCATGGGCTGCGTGCCGTCGCCGTAGCCCAGCCCGAGATAGAGCGGCGTGGCGCCCTGCTGCTGGCCGGTGGCAACACTGCCTGTCCCCATGCCTGCGGGTGTGGTGCCGGTGGCGATGCACGTGGTGCACTGCGGGCCCCATGCCTGCGAGTCGGAAGCCCAGGGAGGCCCCCAGGCCAGTGCCGGTTGCGCCAGAATTGCCAGGACGGCGACAGTCAAAAGAACATGCCGTTTCATGTTGCTGCTCCTTGATAGAGTGTTATGAAACAGACAACTTGTGCAGAAATGGAGTATCGTGAACTCCAATCTGGTATTTGGCCATACTTCAAGCAAAGATCAGACCAAGATAATTGTTTAGCTATTTGAAATCATTACAAATTAACACCAAAACGGTATGAATGGTTTTGTGCAAAATATTGCGGCAAAGCGCAGGCGAAACGTGATAGCCTGCACATATCCGCACGAATTCCTGTGCAAGTAATGCTCGCCATGGTGACCACATGACGCTCCACGCCTTGAGCCGCACCCAGATATTGCCCATTACCCTAAGCGAGGCCTGGGCATACTTCAGCGACCCGAACAACCTGTGCGACTTGACCCCCGAGTGGCTGTGCTTCGACATCCGCTCGAACGTGCCGCCACGGATGCACCCGGGCATGATCATCGAATACAGGATCACGGCCCTGGCCGGCATCCCCATGAACTGGATCACCGAGATCACCCACGTGGTGGAACCCGTTCTCTTCGTGGACGAGCAGCGCTTCGGCCCCTACCGGTTCTGGCACCACCAGCACCATTTCCGCGAAATCGACCGGGGAGTCGAGATGTACGACCTGGTGCACTACTCCCTGCCCTTCTGGCCCTTGGGGAGCCTTATGCATGCCCTGCATGTGCGCAAGAAGCTGCGGGAGATATTCGACCACCGCCAGGAGCACCTGAAGGTGGTCTTTCCGGGGTGAGAGGGCCGGGTGCCTGCCCCCCCCTGCCATTGGCATGGACCACGCCAACCGGGGCAGGTCGCCCCGGCTGTCGCCCTTTCGGATCGCTTGGAGTGAGACGTTAAAAACCAGTTGTTGCGGCATTGAGAAACGAACACTTCGCTTACGTCTCTCACAATTCATTCTTGCTGTTTTTAGGGCCGTCTATCGGAATGCGCACATAGAATGTTGTTCCCACACCAACTTCTGTACTGAATGTAAGAGAGCCTTCATGCTTGTTGACCACACTCTCGTAGGCGATGGCCAGCCCTTGTCCGGTGCCTTTCCCGACATCCTTTGTGGTGAAGAACATGTTGAAAACCTTGTCGCGCACTTCTTCAGGTATGCCTGAACCCGTGTCGCTGATGGAAATTTCAGCCATATCGTCAACTTTTCTGGTTCGTATGGTTATTTTTCCAAGTTCATTCTTGTTCTTTACCACGTCCGCTACAGAGTGAGATGCATTCACAATGATATTGAGCAGAACCTGGCTTATTTCATCCTGCTGGCAGCGGACGTTTGGGAGGTCCTTGGAAAAATCGAGTTCCATTGTGGAGACGTATTTCCATTCGTTGCGTGAAATTTCCACAGTCGTTCGTACAACGTTCTCAAGGTCTACTGTCAGCATCCTGTCTCCGGAAGAATGCGAGAATCGGCGCATGGCTTGAACAATGGTGCTGATGCGTTCAATGCCTTCAAAAATTCTATTTATAGTGCTGGGTATTTCTTTCTGGAGAAATTCAGCTTCGACATCATGCAACAGTTCCTTCATGGCCTGTGCCGCAACCTCTCCCACCGCGTCAGGCTGGGCAGCGTAGTGTTCAACCTGGGTTAACACCCTGGAAATATCCGCAAATGAATCCCGCAGGAAGGTGACGCCGTCTCCCACATACTGGGTGGGGGTGTTTATCTCGTGCGCTATGCCTGCGGCCAGTTGGCCTATGGCCTCCATCTTGCCCACGCTGGCAAGCTTGATCTCCATCTGACGGCGTTCCGTCAGGTCCATGTAGATGCACAGTCCGCCTATGCAGACCTTGTCGATGTCGTACAAGGGAGAAATGCTCACCAGCATGACCTTGTCTTTTCCCTTGCAACTCTTTGTATGCACCTCCGCATTTTGCAATACCGCCCCGTCAGAAATGCTCTTTTCGATCAACTCTATATATTCAGCATCATGGCAGGATATTTCCTTAAGAGTCTTTCCGTTGCAGCCTTCTATTGAAACATCCAATTCAAGCATCTCAATGAAGCGAGTATTTGTTTTGAGTATGCGTTGCTTTGCATCAACCAGGATATAGGGCATCGGGAAATTGTCCAGTATCCCACGGAGCAGTTCCGATTCATGCTTCCTTGCCTGTTCCAGCAGCAGGATATTGACGCGATCGCGCAGGAAGGCCCGAAAAACCGCAAAGAGCAACAGGCTGACAATCAGTCCTGAACATGCGATAAAATATGGCACACGACGATCAATGGCATTCTCGAATTCTTCAAGAGCAGACAAGCGGACGGTCCACGGCCTGCCAAGAATCTCCATGCGTTCAATGGAAACAAACGATGCGGGACGTATCTGCTCTCGATTCGATGTCAGCGCTTCGCTGCGGTACATGAGCGAAGCATCCGCCATTTCCGAGCCATCGAAAACCTCAAAGGCAACATCGTTCTGGGTGTCTGGTATTATGCCGTTCATGAGATTGTACATGCGAAACGGCGCATTGACGTATCCCTTGATCGATAGCCGGCGTTCCTCCACCGTGGCCGGAGGCTCCTGGCTCTTGTACACCGCCAGAAACATGATGAAACCCGGCTGAACATTGGTGGTGCCTTCCTGCACCAGGGTTATCTTGCCGGTTATGGTGGGCTTTGCGGTGTCCCGCGCGCGTTCGATGGCGGCGCGGCGCACGTCGTTGCTGAAGGTGTCGAACCCGAAGGCCTTTTTGTTGAGGGCGTTGTCCGGTTCCAGGTAGATCACCGGCGTATAGGCCTCGCGGTCTCCGGGCGGGCGGATGGCGTAGTCGGGAAAACCCTGCGAACGCATCTCGGCTATGTGTTGCTCCTTGGTGTCGGGAAAGATGGCCGGGGAGTATCCCAGCCCCTGAATGCCGGGATAATTCGTGTTGAGATCCATGGTTGCGGCGAAGTCTTTCCATTGGGTCATCGTGACGGTGCGCGAGGCGTTGAAAAGGGCCGCCCCTCCTCGCAGGGCCAGCACGTACGCTCCGATGCGGTCTCGAATTGCGTTGGTTATTTCCGTGGTGCGAAACTCGAAATTGGCCCGCGCATGCGAGGAGACCGCTCCATTGGCGAGATACCAGGCGAAGGTGGTACCGGCGAGGCTCAAGGCCAACAGAATCCAGCTGGCTGACTTGCCCAGAAGTATCAGCCTGTCCGATGGCCAGGCCGTTTTCTCTGACAAAGGACGACTGGGAGAGTACTCTGGCATTGAACACTCCTTTGGTCTCCAACGTATTTACGAAAAACACGGTAAATTGCAACGAAAGCGCGGGACAATCGATACGGGACGAAGAATCCCCCCACTCCCCGCAATCCTCCTCTCCCATATTTCCGCAAATCCTCCGCGCTTTATCCCTCTCCCCGCCCGATGTAAGGATTTTGTAAGGACGGACTGCTAGGTTTCTCCTTCATGACCTGTATGGCGAATAGCGCCATTCCAGGCCCTGAAGGAGGAACTCCTGCTATGTCGGATTTCATTCGCAGATATCCCGTCGCCATGCTTCTCATCATTCTTGCCGCCGTGTCGGCCCCCTTCGGGCAGGCCCGCGCGGAGGGCGGCATCGACCCTGCCGACCCCATGGTGCGCATCACCTATACGAAATCGAACCTGGACGTCCCGGCCGTGCTGGCCGCCGTCAGCCGCGAGGTGTCCAAGTCAACGGGTTTGGGCGAGGAACTCCTCACCTACTACTGGCAGACCTTCGACGCCGTGCACTGCATGGGCAAGCCCGCCACGGACAAGCCCATGTTCGTGGACCTCTACGTGCCCGGCTTCATGACCGACGACATGGTGGCCAAGATGATGACCGCCATCGCCGACTCCCTGGCCAAGAACACGGGCCTCGACAAGAAGTGGGTCTTCATCCACACCCACTTCCCCCAGCAGGGGCACGTGTACATAAGCGGCGAGGTCTCCCACTGGGACAACTACCGCGGCAAGCCGGAAAAACCCGCGCGCGACATCTCCGACCGGGCCATGAGCAAGTTCCTCTTCAACGACGGCGCCTTCGTGTTCCAATGTCTGTGGAGGGCCGGGCTCATCGCGGCGGGCGGGGCGGACCTGGGCGAGATGCTCACCATCACAAGCCAGGTGAAGGACTACGACAAGGAGAGCTGGTATCAGGCCTGGAACGCCATGGCCCGCAGGCTGCGCGACGCGGCCGACCGGGACGCCGCCGCCGGGCATAACGTAAGCGCCATGCAGCAGTATTTCCGCGCCACCGAATACTACCGGGCCAGCGGAATCTACCTCTTCGGAAGCGACCCGCGCGGCGCCGTGGCCTGGCAGGACGGCCGCGACACCTTTCTGAAGGCCGCCCAGCTCTCCGAGGGGCGCATTAAGCCCGTGCGCATTCCGTATGAAAAGACCACCCTGCCCGGCTACCTGGTCACCCCGGACACCACCAAACGCAAGCGCCCGCTGCTCATCATCCAGACCGGCCTGGACGGCACCGCCGAGGACCTCTACTTCATCATCGCCGCCCATGCCGCGAAGCGCGGCTACGCCTGCCTGATCTTCGAAGGCCCCGGCCAGGGCGAGATGATCGTCAAGCAGGGCCTGCCCTTCCGGCACGACTGGGAGAAGGTGGTCACCCCCGTGGTGGACTTCGCCGTCACCCTGCCCGAGGTGGATTCCAGGCGCATGGCCGTCATCGGCTACTCCATGGGCGGCTATCTGGTGCCGCGCGCCCTGGCCTTCGAGAAGCGCATTGCCTGGGGCATCGCCGACGGCGGCGTGGTCAGCCCCTTTGACGGCGTGTTGTCCAAGTTCCCGGCCGAGGTGCTTGCGGGCGTGGACGTTCCGGCCCAGGCGGCCCGGGTGGACGAGCTGGTGGGCAAGGAGATGGCCAAGCACCCGGAGCAGGCCCAGTTCATCAACCAGATGCTCTGGACCTTCGACGCCAAGACCCCGAGCGCGCTGTTCACGAAGCTTAGGAAATTCAACCAGGCCGACACCATGGGTAAGATAGAGACCGAAATGCTGGTGGTGAACTCAAGCGAGGACCAGGTGGCCGCATCCAACGCCCAGTCCAAACTGTTCTTCAATGGTGTGAAGGCCAAGAAGACCTACATGGAGTTCGACGCCTTGCGGGGCACGCAGTTCCACTGCCAGCTGGGCGCGCCCCTGGCCTCCAGCGAACGCATTCTCGACTGGCTGGACGAGAGGGCCAAGCCCAAGCAATAGCCCCCCGTTCACGCCACTGCACACTTAAAAAGCGGCTTACGCTCTTGGCGTAGGCCGCTTTTGTTTGGCGTACCCGAGTCTAGGGGGTTCAAGGCCGCTACGCGCTCATCCCTGGCGGATTTCGCAACGCGTCACCCGGGTCCGTAACCTTGTGCGCCTCCTGCGCTTCGGGTTGCGCCACGGAGGTGGCCCTGCGGGTCCCTGGCGAAAAGGGACTGGCCATGGTTCGCACCATGCTGTCGCGACGAAGCCCCATGATTGCGCAGAACGAGTAGCGGAAGGAGCGCATTGACGCTGCCGGCGTGTTCATGGTTTCCAAAGGCGTTGCACACAGGAGGTTGAGATGGAGTTTTTCGAGTTCGCGGATGTGGCTGCCACTCCCGAGGGAATCCGCCAAATGCTCACGTTGAGCGCCTTGCCGGACTATTGTGACGAGATAGAGTCGGTGGATGAGGAAGAAGAGCTTGGCCGTGTGGTCTACTTTTTCCAGTGGGGCCGCTACCACATCCGGCGCGACGAGGTAATGGGCGGCGTGCGCTTCTGGGTGCCGGACTGCCCGAACGCCCTGGCCTGGACCGTGACCACGGGATACCCGCCGCACCCCGGCAAGATCGTGCTCCACGCCACAATCAACCGGACCTTCCACGACCAGGAGTTCATAGACGCCACCAAGGCGCTTATTTCAGCGTTCAAGGCCGGTCTGGAAGGTTCCGCGGACGGTGTTGGACCAAAGCCCGAGGCAAGAATGCCACTCCTGGGGGATTTGCGCGGGAAATGATGAAACATCGCCAAAAGCACGCCCTTCACGCAAGACGTGGTGAACTCGCTCGCCCCGTATCTGAAATCAGCACCTGACATTCGCATCTACGATGCAGTGTAAATAGCCTGCAATAACGCGTAAGCGGGCTTGATCATGTGAGCCCGCTTGCGTGTGTTCAATCAGCGAGCCGGACAACGCGCTTAAGACTTTGGAATTCGCCTAGCTGTAGTCGCACAAAAGACTCGCCTGCACTTGGCTCAAACATTCCAAGCCAATGATTTCAAGCCAATGCACTGCTTTTCCGACATTTATTCACCCTATCGCCGGCAACCCATTCCGCTAGCGCCATTCTTCGTGTAGAAATGGTTGGAACTCCTTAGTCGTATTTTTGGTATCCGCGCTTGTTGTTCCAGGATTTCGGCCAGGCCGTGCCTCCACTGGCGGAGGCGAACGCCGGGAAATTATCCGGTCAATTCAGCAGCCAAGGATCCACCATGCCGCCAACCGACGCCCCCAGCTACCATTTCACCATTTCCGGCCTGCCCGACGATTCGTTCCAGGTAGTCAAGTTCACGGGCACGGAAGGCCTCTCCCAGCTCTACGAATTCGACGTTCTCCTGGCCTCGGCCTCCCATGAGATCGACCTGGGCGCGGTGCTCAGCGGACGCACGCGCCTGAGCGTGCACCGGCCTGGCAAGCAGGAACTTGGCTTAAACGGCATGGTCCTGGACTTCGACCAGCTCGAGCAGAACCACGGCCTCACCTTCTACCGCGCCCTGGTAGTGCCCAGGGCTTGGTGGCTCACCCAGATTCGCACCACCCAGATATTTCTCGACGACGAAATGCACCACGTGCTGGAAAGCATTCTCAAGCAGGCCGCCCTCCAGCCTGGCCTGGACTTCGAATTCCGCCTGGCCGCCAATTACCCAAAGCGCGACTGGATCTGCCAATACGACGAGACCCACTGGAACTTCTTCAACCGCCTCATGGAACGCGCCGGGCTCTATTTCTTCTTCGAGCAGACGCAAAACGGGGAGAAGCTCGTGGTCACGGACACGGCCATGTCCCACGTTCCCCTGACCGGCGAGGGAGGCCTGTCCTATCGCCCGCCTTCGGCCCTGGACACACAGCTCGACCCCGAGACCGCCAGGTCGTTCCGGTGCGCCCTGCACCGCCTGCCCAAGGAGGTGCTCATCCGGGACTACAACTACCGCACGCTCAGGCAGGTGGAGGGGCGCCACGAGGTGAGCGAGACCGGGCTCGGCACCATCTACCGGCACGTGGAGGACCTCCGCTCCAATTCAGAGGCCAACTACGTGGCCAAGGCCAGGGCCGACGGCCTCGCCTGCCAGGGCCGCCGCTTCCACGGCGAAACGGCCGCCCCATTTCTGCGCCCCGGCTTCACCTTCCACCTCTCCGACCACTACCGTTCCGACTTCAACCGGGAATACACCACCATCGAACTCAAGCACGAAGGGCACCAGGAGGCCTACATCGCCACCCTGGCAGGCCAGAACACAAAGGCCGCGCAGGACAAGCCCTTCTACCGCAACACCTTCGTGGCCATCCCGTCCGACGTGCAGTTCAGGCCGGAGCCCAAGACGCCCAGGCCCATCGTGGCCGGCCCGGTCACTGCCTGGATCGACGGCGAAGCAGAAGGCAAATATGCCGAAGTCGACTCCATGGGCCGCTACAAGGTGGTCTTTCCCCTGGACCTGTCCGGCCGCAATGAAGGCAAGGCCTCGCACTGGATACGCATGATGACCCCCTACGGCGGCAACGGCCACGGCATGCACTTCCCCCTGCACAAGGGCACGGAGGTGCTGGTGGTCTTCCGCGACGGCAACCCGGACAAGCCCGTCATCGCCGGGGCCGTGCCCAACATGACCCAGAAGATGGTGGTCAACGAGGACAACAACACCCAGTGCAGGCTCACAACCGCCGGTGACAACAGGTTCCACATCGAGGATCTTGAAGGGAGCCAGCGCTTTTTGCTGCACACGCCCGTGGAAAACTCCTGGGTGCGCATCGGCGCTCCCAACGATCCGCCCGCCACGAGCTCGGACAGCGACTGGAACTGGAACAACGCGGCATCCAAAAACGGAATAGCCATCAGCACGGGGAATTCCTTCAGCGTCAACTGCCAGGTCTGGAACACGGTTACCTTCGGGGAGTCTTCGAGCTTCACGGGCGGGATGAAGATGGCCACCGTATTGGGCGAAACCTTGAACATCTCTCTTGGCCCCCGCCACGACATCGTCATACCGCGCAAGTACGACTACACACCCTCGAAAACCGGCATTGAGTCCATGTGCGAATATCTGCACATAAAAAAGAAGGTTGTTGTTGCGCAGCAAGAGCAGATAGCCGAGCAGCAGCAGATCATCATTGAACAGAACAATGTCGTTATCCAAGAGCAGAATAACATTGTTCAGGAACAGAATAACGTTGTCGAGGATCACAACGACATGAACGTGCAGCATGAACAGGTCGTCGTTGAGCAAAATTTAAATGCAGTCCAGCAGGAACAGGCCATAGTCAACCAAAACAACCAGATCGTCGAGCAGGAGCAGGCCATCGTCAACCAGAACAATCAGATCGCTGAGCAGGAGCAGGTCATCGCCAACCAGAACATCCAAGCAGTTGAACAGAATATCATGGTCGAGCAACAGAACAACATGGTTGTGAACGGCATGAGCTTAGGTGCCATGAAGCAGATGCTGTTCGGAGGCGTCGACATCATCTGAATGAGTCAAGCCAGGGAGCTTTGTTGCGGCGTTTGACGAATAACAGACAGCCGGGGCAGGCCCGCCGACAAACCGGGCGACAAGCATAAAACGCCCCGCCACGGATGCTTGTGTGGCGGAGCGTTTTTTTTCCTGGCCTGCCGCCCGCGCGGCCTTTCAGATGGCCTCGTTCGTCGCGCACTTGGGCGGAATAAACCTGCCACTGCGTCGCCTATTGCTCACGGCCAAAGGACGATCATGGACGTGGTGGACCAGGCCGTGGGCAAGATGCTAGACGGGTCCGGTGCAACCACACCCTGTTCGGACTCCGGGCCGGTGATGACTCCCGAGGACTTCGAAAAGGCCGTGACGGCCATTCTCGACTCGGTTCCGGTGATGACCCTGGCCACCTGCGCGGGAGGCTCGCCCTGGGCCACGGACGTCTATTTCGCCCGCATAGGCTTTGGCCTGGTGTTTTATTCCTCGCCAGGCTCCAGGCACTGCCTCAATCTGGCGGCCAATCCGGCCTGCGCGGCCACGGCGCACCCGGCGGCCTCATCCTGGCAGGACATCCGCGGCCTGCAGATGGAAGGCGAGGCCAGGCCCATCACCCAGCTTGCGGACAAGGTGCGGGCCACTGCGGCCTACCTGGCCAGATTTCCGTTCGCCAAGGCGCTCATGAGCGACCCCTCCCAGGTGGCCCGCTCAATGGCCAAGGCGGCCATCCATGAATTCTTGCCCTCGCGCATACGCTACCTGGACAACGCCCTCGGCTTCGGTGCGCGCTTCACCATGAGCCTGGGAAACGGCAAGCTCGCCGGATCGCCCCAGTCCGAAGCCGACGCGTAGCCGAACAGCCATTCCTGCCTTACCCCAAAGACAGTCTGCCAACGCTTCGTTAGCCGTCTCCTGACAGCATCCAGTGCGGCCCGCACGCGTGGGCACCAGGGGAGAAACAAACGGGGGAGAGAAGAATGATCGGAACCAAGGCTGGGCGACTCTTTGGCGCATGGCTCGCTGCCACGCCCCTGGCTAGCGCTGGTGGCCTTCCACCCTGGAGATGAGTTCCCGGCACTTGTACTGGTCGAACTTGATGCGGACTTCGGATGGCCTGCGGACCTTTTTCCTGACCATCTTGGCGGATATCAGGAGCACGAGACCCCCTGCGAGAGCGGCGATGATGAGGGAGATATCCATGGCTTAACTATAACCAGCTCCCCAAAAGCCACAATATTTTGGGCTGGTACAATTTAATCCCTATCAAAAGTGTAATCAAGGAGGCCCGCCTGGCGTGGTTTGGACTCTCCCCATAAAGCGTTCCCCGAACCCACCGGCAGCATCCCACCCCGAAAATCCGGCCTGAGGACACTCAAACCCCGGATTCATCCCCTGGCAAAAAATGAATAAACGGCTCGCCAGCCCGCCCATGCGTTTACTTGGCCTCGGAAACTTCCTAGAGCCATTCAAACGTAACAATCGTACGCCCCCGGTTTCATTGCATCATGTTATCGGGGCCACGCCTCCAATGCCGGAAATCAAGCGGCCAACACCAAGAAACAGGCCGAATACGGTTCAACTTCTTGGGCAAGCGCCATCAAATGTATTGACGAAGTTTTGAAGCAGGCTCAGGAAGTATTCAAGATGGGCATGAGTCCCTTGGATATCAGGCCGAGTGCGGCCACAGCCAGCAGGCGCCCGCTTGCGCAAAATGAGCGATTTCACAGGAGCCCCGGAATATGAGCGACACAGCCAGACAAGACGACTCAGGCACACTGCTGCAACTGGTGACCTTCACCATCTCCAATGAGGAGTTCGGCCTGGACATCTTGCGGGTCCAGGAGATCATCCGCACCATGGAGATAACCAAGGTTCCCAGGGCGCCGGATTTCGTCGAGGGCGTCATCAACCTGCGCGGCAAGGTGATTCCCATCATCGACCTGCGCAAGCGCTTCGGCATGGAATCCAAAAAGCACGACAGCCAAACCAGGATAATAGTCGTTGAGATCCATTCAATGATCGTGGGATTCGTGGTCGATTCCGTTTCCGAGGTCCTGCGGATTCAATCGAGCACCGTGGAGCCGCCCCCGGCCGTGGTGTCCGGGGTAGAGTCCGAGTACATAAGCGGCGTGGGTAAGCTGGAGGACAGGCTGCTGATTCTCATCGACCTGGACAAGCTGCTGTCGGAGGAAGAACACGGCTCGATGAAGTCGATCTGATCTCAAAAAAAGGAAAGCAGACCTCTATCGGTCTGCTTTCCTGCCCCCAAGATTATTATTCATCATGATCAGTTTGAATTCCAACTCTTAATGATTGCATGGATTTTATCCATGTTAAGTTTCCAATCGAATACACGAGAAAGATTGTCATAGTTAAGATTGTCGACTACAGCTCGAGCTAGCCCAACTTTGTTTACAGTTTTTGTTGGACAATGCTTTTGAAAGTACCCTACATCAGGATTGTTTTCTGTGGGGATGCGCCAAAAAGGCTCAAATTGATCAATTTGAAGGAGTGAAGATTTTTTCCATATAATTTTTAGTACTTCAACAGGAATATAACTCTCAACTTCTTTTGCATCTGTAACCCAAACATATCCATATCTATTTCCATGCATCTCTTTAATAATTCTAGATACTCGCCTTTTCACACGCGAACCACTTCCAGTTTTTGCAGTTCTGTCTCCGTCACATATAATAATTGAGTTCGGGTTAACTGTAATTAAATTAATTAATTCATTAGATTCATCAGGGGAAACACACTCAAAGTGCGATAACAACGATCCACCGTAAAAAACGCACTGATAGTCTCGACCTTCTTGAAGCCTTCCTTCACTAACGATCTCAATCCACTTATTTATATAAATTGCATCAGACGGACCTTCAACCCAAACAATGCCATTCGCTTGCAACAAATCAGATGCTCTTATTCCAAGTTCCTTTATAACACCTAGCCCATCAAAATGCTCTTTCAGGCAATACGTTTTTGCAGACTCCCCATCGTGCTCAACCCTAATTAATTGTGCATTTTTCGATGTATAAAATTTGTCCAACGCAACACTTGAATGCGTTGTTAAAAATGAAAAGCAATTATTACTGCAACAGAACCATTCAATATAGTCAATCAACCTACGTTGCAAGGCAGGATGCATGTTGTTCTCGAGCTCTTCAAATATATAGACGCAGTCACTTGGATTTTTTTTCAGTATTTTTGGAATTACTATTGTGTTTAACAAAACCAATATTACCGTTTTCAAACCACTTCCTGATCGTGAAAGAGCAATTAACCCTTTACCTTCCTCACCAAGGTAAACCTCCCACTTGTTGTTTTCGTCAAACTGCACCTGTATTTCTGTAAAATTGGCATCTTTTCCCATGATCAAGTTAAGACTATCCAACAACTCCTTTTGTATTATATCGCGGGGAAGCTTTGAACTATTGATACAGTTATGAATAACATTCGTTGCACCCAATCCATTCATAGTCAGCGTCATATCACTGGTTGCAGACTCAACTACAATATCTCGCTCTGCAGCAACCTTAAGTATCTTTTTATTATGAAACTTGTGACGTTTGGCATCTAAAATATTCTTTATAAAATTGATTCTTGCGGAGATGTCATTCGCATCAGCTCCATTTGATATCTTATCGCACACAATATTTGCAATATTTCCAGCACTATCTTTTTCAAAATACAATTCGCAACCAACAAGATGTACACCATGACTATGCCAATGATTTCCGCGCAATTCGCCTCCAGAAACATGATCACGAAATCTATTTTTTAATTCTTCCTCACTAAGCTCAATTTTGTATGAAAAAAGGCAAGTAGGTGGTTTTTTACAATCTTCACCACTAACAATAAAATTAATAAGATCAAGAAGGCATGATTTTCCGCTGTTATTTCTCCCTATAACAATATTAATTGGAAAAAAGTCATCAAAACCAGCCCATTCATTTTTAAAACAGCGATAATTTTTAAACTTAACACCATCGACCTGCATGATTCACCTCACTACGATGCGAAACACGACTATAACATCAGAACTGAATCTACTGGCTTTAATAAAAATTAATACCCCAGCCTTCTCAGCCCTCCGAGGTGTCCTCCACGGTGCGCTTGACCTCGATGACCTCGGGCAGCTTCTGGATATGCTCGATGGTGCGGTAGAGATGGCTTGAGTCCTTCACTTCCACGGTCATGACGATCTCGGTCCGGCCGTCCACCAGGGAATTGAAGGTGCCGGAATCGATGTTCACCTCGTCGTCGGCCAGTATGGCGGAGATCTTGGCCAGCACGCCCTTCTTGTTGTGGGTCAAAATGGCGATCTTGGCCGGATACGGGGTGTCCTCCTGGCCTTCCCACGACACTTGCAGAAGCCTCTCGGGCTCGAGGCGCCCCAGGTTCGGGCAGTCGTGCGTGTGGACGATGACCCCCCTGCCCCGGCTGATGTAGCCCACCACAGGTTCGCCCGGCAGCGGCGTGCAGCATCCGGCAAAGCTCACCAGGACGTTGTCCACGCCCTTGATGCGGATCGATTCCCCGGCCTTGCCCTTGGCCACTTCCGCGGCCTGGGCCACCTGGGCGGCCTGGGCCTCGGCCGCGCTTTCGACTTTTCCCGGATCGGGCTTGGGCAGAAACGCCTTGAGCACCCGCCTGGGCGTGAGCTTGGAATAGCCGATGGCCACATACAGCTCTTCCATGCTCGGGAAATTGTATTCGGCCAGAACCGGGGCCAGGGCGTTCTCCTTGATCAGGCGCTGCACGCCAACACCCAGCTTGCGGCCCTCCTTCTCGAAGAGTTCCTTGCCCAGCGATATGGCCTCCTCGCGCTCCTGGGTCTTCACCCAGTGCTTGATGCGCGTGCGGGCCTTGGCGGTCTTGACGAACTTGAGCCAGTCCTTGCTGGGGTTGCGGTGCTTGTCGGTGATTATCTCCACGGTGTCGCCGTTTTTTAACGGCGTGGACAAGGGCACCAGCTTGCCGTTCACCTTGGCACCGGAACAGTGGCTGCCCACCTCGGTGTGGATGGCGTAGGCGAAGTCCACCGGGGTGGCCCCTTCGGGCATCTCACGGACCTCGCCCTTGGGGGTGAACACGTACACCTCTTCCTGGAAGAGGTCGTAACGCAGCGAATGCATGAACTCCTTGGAGTCCGTGGCCTCGCGCTGCCAGTCCATTATCTGCCTGAGCCAGGTGAAGCGCTCGGCGTCGCGGGCGGCCATCCTTCCGGCCTTGCCGCGCTCCTTGTAGGCCCAGTGCGCGGCCACGCCGTATTCGGCCAGCTGGTTCATCTCCTCCGTGCGTATCTGTATCTCGATGCGCTCGCCGTCCGGGCCCATCACCGTGGTGTGCAGGCTCTGGTACATGTTGGCCTTGGGCATGGAGATGTAGTCCTTGAAGCGCCCGTGCACCGGCTTCCACATGGAGTGCACCAGCCCCAATACGGCGTAGCAGTCCTTGAGGCTCCCCACGATGACCCGAAAGGCCACGATGTCGTGCACCTGGTCCAGGGCCAGGCCCTGGGCCTTCATCTTGTTGTGCACGCTCCACAGGTGCTTCTTGCGCCCGTGCACCCGGCCCTTGATGCCGTTCTCTTCCATGATCCCGGCGATGATGGAGATCACCTTGGAGATGTAGGCCTCGTCCAGGACCTCGTGCTGGTCCACGCCCTGCTTGAGCTGGTCGTAGATGTCGGGCTTCAAGTGCTTGAAAGACAGGTCTTCAAGTTCCACTTTAAGTCTGTGCAGGCCCAGCCGGTTGGCCAGGGGCGCATAGATGTCCATGGTCTCCTGGCTTATCAGCTGGCGCTTGAGCGTTTTCTGGAACTCCAGGGTGCGCATGTTGTGCAGCCTGTCGGCCAGCTTGACCAGGATAACCCGGATGTCCTCGGCCATGGCCAGAACCATCTTGCGGATGTTCTCGGCCTGGGCCTCCTCCTTGGACTCGAAGGTCATGAGGCTTATCTTGGTGACCCCGTCCACGATGTCCGCCACTTCCTCGCCGAACTGCTCCTCCACCTCGTCGATGGTGGCGATGGTGTCCTCCACGGTGTCGTGCAGGAGTCCGGCGGCTATGCTCGGGGCGTCAAGGCGCATCTCGGCCAGCAGGTTGGCCACCTCGAGCGGGTGCGACAGGTACGGCTCTCCCGAGAGCCTTACCTGGCCCGCATGGGCCGCGGCCGAATAGACGTAGGCCTTGGTGATGAGGTCCTGGTCGGCCTGGTTCATGTACGGCGCGACCTTGTCCATTATCTCGTTTATGCGGATCATTGTGAGTATGCGTTTCTTTGCTGGGATTTCGGAATCCACCAGCGGACGAAGTTCCAGGAAATGCCCGCCGGAGCCGGTTCCACGCCGTGGACTCGTTCGGTTATTATGGGCAGGGCGTACGGCGTGTAAAGGAAGCAGTAGGGCTGGTCCTCGTGGAGAATCTCCTGGAACCTGTCGTACAGCGGCTTTCTTCTGACCGGGTCCACCATGTTGCGGCCCTGTTCCAGCAGGGCGTCGGCCTCGGCATTGGCGTAGCCCACGAAATTGAGCCCGGGCTTGGCGGCCTTGGAGGAATGCCACACATCGAAGGCGTCCGGGTCCTGGGGGATGGTCCAGCCGAGCACTATGGCCTCGAAGCGGCGCAGATCCACGAATTCCTTGATGAACGTGGCCCATTCTATGGTGCGCACCTTCACCTCGATGCCTATGCGCGCCAGCTGGTTCTGGATGATGGCGCAGGTCTTGATGCGCTGGTCGTTTCCCTGGTTGGTGATGATGGTGAAGGCGAAGGCCTTGCCGTCCTTCTTCAAGGGCCCGGTGGGCGTCTCGCGCTTCCAGCCCAGTTCGGAGAGCATCATGAGGGCCTTGCCCGGGTCGTACTCGTAATCGGCTATGGCGTGGTTGTAGGCCCAGGAATCCGGCTTGTAGTGGCCGATGGTGGGCTGGCCCAGGCCCATGAGCGCGCCCTTGACGATCTCCTCCTTGCCTACGGCATGGGCAAGAGCCTGCCTGGCCTTGCGCTCCTTGAACAGAGGATGCTCCAGGTTGTAGGCCAGATAGGTGTAGGCCGAGGCCAGGTACTTGTATTTGCGAAAGCCCTGCTCCCACTTGGGGCCACCTGTGAGGAACAGATACTGCGGCGGCGTGAGCCCGATGTAGTCCAGGTTGCCGGCCTTTAATTCCATGAACTGGGTGGTCTGGTCGGGCACGGAGCGGTAGACCACTTCGTCGATGTAGGGTTTGCCTTCGAAATAGTCCGGGTTGGCCTTTAATATCACCCGCTGGTTCTCCACCCATTGCGAAAGCATGTACGGCCCGGCGCCCATGGGCTGACGGGCGTACTTGGTGTTGGTCAAATCCTCGTTCGTAAGGGCGTGCTTGGGCAGGATGTCCTGGGCCCAGGTGGAGACGGCCCTGGCGAAGGGTTTGTCGTAGAACACCTCGAAGGTGTATTTCCCGGTGAGCCTGAACTCCTTGATGGCCAGGAAATCGCCCGCGTAGGCCGTGGGCGTCTTGGGGTCGATCATGAGCTTGTAGGTGAACTCGACGTCTTCGGCCGTGAGCTCCGTGCCGTCGAACCAGCGGATGCCTTCGCGCAGCTTGAAGAGAAGGTGCTTGCCGTCGTCTCTTATCTCGAAGGACTCGGCCGCATAGGGTTCGATCTTGATGTTCTTGTCGTAGCGAAGGGGCGAAACGTAGATGAGCGAGGCCACCTCGTGGGAGGCGGAATCCGTGGAAAGCGGCGGAATGAGGTTGGAGGGTTCGCCCAAAGTGGCCATGATGATGCGTCCGCCGTGCTCTGGAATCTGGGAATCTTGACCGTTTTGGACGGGTTGGTTGGATGGGGCAGGCTGTTTGGGCGACTCGCATCCCCAAAAAAACAGGGGAAAAAGGCAAAACAATGCCCCGAATACTTTGACAATCCCCCGGGAAAGGGAGAAATGCTTGCTTTGCTTCTGGAAATGCATAGAGTGTGGGGTTAGCACTGGGTTCTGGCTATAATTGAACCTAATATTGTTTCGAACGGAGCATTAAACGACATGGCCCTCACCAGCGAGGAGAACAAAGCCAAACAACTCCTCCAGGAGTTCGTCCGGGAGACGGTCCCGGAATATATCATTGACGGTTCGCATTCAATCGTCGCCAACGACGGCGTCCAGAAAATCGACCTCAAGAAGCGCGAACACTACTGGGATGTCGAGGGACAAGTCCAGGGGGAAGACTTCCAGGTTTACACTTCCGAGATAGGGCTCAACCTCGAAGACGAAACCATCAATTTCTTCTGCAACTGCCCTGAATCCTTCTCCGGCGTGTGCCGCCACGTGGGCGCCACGGCTCTCAAGTTCATAAAAAGCCTGGACAGCAAACAAAGCCCGGACAGCCAGGGCGAGCCGGCCGCCAACGTGGAATGGCGCCAGAGCTTCCGCCATTTCTTCGCCACCGCGTTCGAGCCCGAGGCCGGGAAGCACTACATCATCTATCGTTTCTTCCCCGAACCCGGCCGTCTTCAGGTGGCCTTCTACCGGGGCCGCCAGAACAAGTCCGGGCTCTCCCAGGTGCACCAGGAAATCACCCTGGAGCAGATCATCCAGAATCCCGACTGGTGCGAAACCGCCCCCAGCCTGCCTTCCATCGCCGAGCAGATCGGCCACTTCCTGGACTACAAGGGCCACCGGGTGGACATACCGGCCGGGCTCATCTCCTGGTTTTTGTGGTCCATCGGCAAGGAATACTACCTCTACTGGCAGGACACCGACCACCCGGTGCGCATCGAGTCCTCCACCATGCGCCTGCAGCTTCGCCCCATCATGGACGAGGCCCAGGGCCTGCGCTTCGACATCTACCTGGCCAGGCCCGGCAAGGCCCCCTTCTCCATCCAGGGCCAGGAGACCTACTTCTACGGCCAGCTGCCCCTGTGGGTGTGCTGGAACAAGAGCTTTTATCCGGTGCAGACAGGGTTGCCCGCCCCGTTCATACGGGAAATGGTGGAGAACCCGCCGCTGGTTCCCGGTGCGGACGTCTCAGAGTTTTTGGACAGGGTCTGGATCAAGCTTCCGGCCTCCGACCTTCACGGGCAGCAGGAATTCCTGGAGCGCATGAAGCCCAATTTCCTGCCCGCCAAGTACAATCCCAAGCTGTTCCTGGACGAGGAAGGCAGCCTGCTGACCATGCAGGTGCAGAACGTCTACGAGACAGAGCACGGCGAGGTGTTCCAGGAAGGCCCCAACCCCGAGCTCCAGACCGGGTCCTACCAGTTCGAGGGCAAGAGCTTCCTTCTGGCGCGCGACCAGGACGCCGAGGCCGCGCTCATCGCCCAGCTTCAGGAAATGGAATTCCAGCCGCGCAACAACGCCAACTGGTTTTTGGAGCCCGAGGAAGCCATCGTCTTTCTCCTGGACGCCTACCCCAAGCTTGTGGAGAAGTACCGGGTCTACGGCGAGAAGAACCTCACCCGCTACAAGGTGCGCCTGTCCCAGCCCGTTATCGTGGCGGACGTGGAATCCGACGAGAAGGAAAAGTGGTTCGAGCTCGATCTTGCCGTGCAGTACGACGACCAGCGCGTGCCCATCGACAAAATCTGGAAGGCCTGGACCCAGGGCAAGCGCTACGTGCAGCTAAAGGACGGCTCCTACACCAGCCTGCCCGAGAGCTGGCTCAAGCGCATTGGGCATAAGCTTCGCGCCCTGGGCTACGACCCGGACAAGCCGCCCCAGAAGCGCTTCAAGCAGTTCGAGGCCCCGGTTCTGGACAAGATCCTGGAAGACCTGCCCGAGGCCCATACCGACTCATTCTGGAACAGCCTGCGCGACAAGATCCACAGCTTCAAGGAGATCGTGCCGCTTAAGCCGCCAGTCCACCTGAACGCGAGCCTGCGCCCCTACCAGATTCAGGGCCTCTCCTACCTCAATTTCCTGCGCGACTACGGCTTCGGCGGCATCCTGGCCGACGAAATGGGCCTTGGAAAGACCGTGCAGACCCTGTCCTTCATCCAGCATCTGGTGGAAAGGGGCTCCAACGCCCCCAACCTTATCGTGGTGCCCACCTCGGTGCTGCCCAACTGGGACCGCGAGGCCGAAAAGTTCGTGCCCCAGTTGAAGCGCCTTATCGTGTACGGGGCCAAGCGCGAGGGCATGTTCAAGAAGATCGCGGACTCGCAGCTGGTGGTCACCACATACGCCCTGTTGCGGCGCGATCTGGAAGAGCTTCTGAACTTCGAGTTCAACTCCATCATTTTGGACGAAGCCCAGAACATCAAGAACCCCAACACCATAACCGCCCGCTCGGTTCGCCGCCTGAACGGCAAGATGCGCCTGTGCCTCTCGGGCACGCCCATCGAAAACAACCTGTTCGAGCTGTGGAGCCTCTTCGAGTTCCTGATGCCCGGTTTCCTGGGCAGCCAGAATTCGTTCCAGCGGGGCATTGTAAAGCCCATCAAGGACGGCGACGAGGAAACGCTCGACTACCTGCGCGGGCGCGTGAAGCCCTTCATCCTGCGCCGCACCAAGTCCGAGGTGGCCAAGGACCTGCCGCCCAAGATCGAGAACGTCCAGTACTGCGCGCTTATCGACGAGCAGGCCGAACTCTACTCCCAGCTGGCCAAGAAGCTCCGGGACCAGGTTTTGAAGGACGTGGACGAAAAGGGCATGGCCAAGTCCCAGATGTCGATTCTGGACGCCCTTTTGAAACTCCGCCAGATCTGCTGCCACCCCAGGCTTCTGAAGCTCGACATGCCCGGCATGAACACCAACCTGCCCTCGGGCAAGTTCGACGCCTTCAAGGATCTGGTCACCGAGATCGTGGAGGAAGGCCACAAGGTGCTGGTGTTCTCGCAGTTCGTGCAGATGCTGCACATCATCCGCAGCTGGCTGCAGATCGAGCAGACCCCGTTCGCCTACCTGGACGGCTCCAGCAAGGACCGCTTCGAGCAGGTGGACCGCTTCAACAACACCCCGGAGATTCCCATCTTCCTCATCTCGCTCAAGGCGGGCGGAACGGGCATCAACCTGACCAGCGCGGACTACGTTATCCATTACGATCCGTGGTGGAACCCGGCCGTGGAGAACCAGGCCACGGACCGCACCCACCGCATCGGACAAAAGCGGCAGGTGTTCTCGTACAAGCTCATCTGCTCGAACACGGTTGAGGAGAAAATACTGAAGCTTCAGGATATGAAGAAGGGCATCGCGGATGCGATTATTCCCGGCCAGGACGCCTGGAAGAGCTTGACCAGGAACGATCTGGAGATGCTGTTCGAGGTGTAGAGACGCGGCTCCGCAATGAAATAAAGAGGCCGGTCCGTGGAAACACGAACCGGCCTCATCGTTTTGCCCATTGCGTGGATTGCACCCTACTCCAGGGACAACGCCCACAAATTATCAGCAACTTACAAGCCCTGAGCCCCTTCAGCCATATCGTTCCCGACGCCCATACTCATGTTTATTCAGACGGAACAATCTCCCGCAATTGCTCAATAAGCAGAGGCAGGCTCAGGTTGACGGTGCGCCAACAGAGTTCCATATCCACTTCGAAATAATCGTGAATAAGCCGGTTGCGCATGCCGACTATCTCGGCCCATGGGATGGCCGGGTGCTGGTCCTGGAAATCGCGGGGCAGCTTGGCCGCGGCCTCGCCGATAATTTCCAGGCAATGAACCGTGGCTAATTGGGTTTTCTCGTCCGCGCCGAACTGTTCCCATCCCATCCCACCGGCCATATCCACGGCCTTCCGGGCATACTCGAGCATATCACCAAGCAACACCGGTATGGCGCGACGCGCCTTATCCATAAATACGCACCTGCTCCGCCATCACCTGCGGGCGGATCATCTTCTTCAGGCCGCCCGGCGTAACGACATCCACTTCCCGCCCCAGTTCGCGCGTCAGTTCCATTTCAAGGCGGGACAGGGTCAAGAGCGTCGCGTCGTCGGGCAATTCCACCAGCAGGTCCACGTCACTCTCCGGCCCTGTTTCGCCACGCGCCACAGAGCCGAACACCGCAGCCGACACAACACGATACCGCTGCAAGATAGGGCTAATCTGGGCAGACAGGTCACGCAGCGCGGCTGAAATCCGCCGTTCGGAGGCAGACTGGGCGTTCATGAAGCTTTCCCCTGCGAATCAAATTTCTGCCTAACTATAGTAGGAACAGCGCGGACGGTCAAAGGCCCCTCCTTCAAAGCCAGGGACCGCAACACACCGGCTGGTTCGTTCACTCGTCCTTTACGAATGACATCACGGCTGTTGTAGAATAGCCACCCCGGTCATTCCCGTCAGGGCAGCCACGCGTTTTTGGCGCAGCGTCCCCGGCTTGTACTTGGAAAGCCAGCCGTCTGTTTCATCAAGAAATGGGCTGAATCCATGGGACGGGTTCTTTCCTCGGGCGGCACGCGCAACGACTGACCGGAAGTAGTAGTGAAAAAACAGCCTGTTGAATTCCGTAAAATAGATGTCGGCAGCGCGTTTGTTTCCACGAATGACCACCATATTCTCATCATTGGCGTTGGTCGATGCGGCCGAGAAGTTCGCTGAACCAGTGACGATGATCGGGTCTTCACCGAGAGGATCCTTGAGCAGAAACTTGGAATGAATGAACATTACGTGTGTGTTGAGACCCATGGCCTTTGTGGAAGTCTCTTTCGCCCACCGGTGAATCGGGTCCCGAAGAAAAGAACCGAAGGCCGTATAGGCATTGTTGGCCGCGTTCAGTCGGACGAACGTATCCTTGCTGCCGGCGACCGGCTTGTCCTCGCGCTCCAAGAGAAAGAAAGTCAGGGCGTTCTGTCCGGTGTTATCGGCGATTCGTCCCTTGAATGCCTTGTTGATGCCGAAGGCCAGGGTAATGCAAGCAAGGTTTTTCGCATCGTCGAGCATCTGCGCGTACATGTCGAGCACCGCCAAGCCGGTTCTCGGGCTGAAAATCGGCGTGATGCCATTGGGAATATCCTGCCAGCGGCCCGGAACATTTACGAGGGATGCCATGCTCTTGCGCAAGGCATCGTTCTTGGCGCGGACCGTTTTCGGATCATCGCCGGATCGCCCACCAGGGTCTGAGGAGAGCATATCCCAGTACGCCTTGAATGCAGTTGCCGTTTCTTTATCGCGAATCCAATGGCCCACGTTGGTCTGCCCGTAAATTCCACCATCCGACAAGTTGGTCGAGCCGGTCCACACAGCCGACGGGGTCTGAGCCGTCCCTTTAAGAAGCAAGATGAACTTGTTGTGTTGAATATCGGAGGGCCTCGCCTCCCTGAGAATGACGTCTTTATCCAAGACAAGACCCGCACGCTGAATCTGACTGAGATTCTCCGCTCTCGGAAAGGGTTCTTCCCCGGGCTTTCCATTCTCTTTGCCGTCAATGATCAGGCGAACCGCGACTCCTCTGTCGATGGCTTTTTTAAATGCATCCGCCGCTTCAGGGAACCGGAATTCGTAGAAGCAGCCAAGCAGCGTGTCGCCCGGTTTAGCCTGTGCTATGAATTCCAGAAGGGCTTTCTTGAGGTCGCGGCTCAACCATTGTTTCGCTTCAAGGCTCTTTTTTCCTTGCCCCGTATTTTCGAGCTCTTCGGGGCTCATGTTGCCGAACCGTCTGGCATAGGCTTGGCTGCTGGCGGCGCCACGATTGAAAAAGACATCATGAGTCAGGGAGGAAAAAGCTTTTTCGGTCCTGACCACTATGGAGATGGGGTTCGCCGATCGATCGAGATTCTTCGGTTTGCCTTTCAAGGGATGGAACGTATAGACGTAGAGACGATCCGGCTTGGCGGTAAAATCGTCGTACACGAAACTTTGTATGGGGTGATCGCGCGTCGAAGCGGCAACATCGTCTAACGGGTCTGGAATGACGGACTTGAACACCTTGAATCCATAGAGAAAATACTTCTCATTTTCCTGTGGATCATACCTCTCCACACCAAAGCCCAGAAGCCCTTTCAAGTCGGCTTGTTGATAATCGATGGCAAAGGAGACGGTGTTTGTACCTGTGACCGCGAAGACCTTGAAGCCATTTGAAACCTGCGATTTAAAGCGCATGTGCCCCCCTTGGTAATCAGGTGATTTCCTTGCCCCTTACATGGCCCTGCTGAGTAAAGGCGATACTGACCAGCGGCCTGTTCGAAGACTGACGAGGGCGGTTGGAGCCAGGCATTTCCTGAGCAAACTTGCGGCCTTGCGCCCGATTTTGTCAGCCCCTACAATAAATTAAATATTTATTGCATAACTGTAGCACAAAATGACCATACAAGGGAAGATTCTATAAGGCATACAGAAGAAATACATTAATCTGTATTTTGCTGAAACAAGAGTGACAAAAGCAATGCCGGTTGTGACCTCGGCTCGCGGCTGCCCTCAACATCGACTACCGCGCTCTCCTTTGAATAATTCGCCGCTCCTGTAAAAATACAAATCAAAACGGCCGGTTCGCATCGCTGCGGACCGGCCGTTCGTGTTTGGAAATATGCGGGCTTACTTGCCAAGCGCCATTCGAAGAAGCCCCAAGAGTCCCAGGTGCACCGGATAAAACAGGTAGAAGAAGTACTTCATCTTGTGCTTGCCGAGCTGGTGGTTGTAGCGGGCCACGAAGAAGAGGAAGGCCACCCCGAACGGCTCCACGACAGACGCCTTGCTGTGGGCCCAGATTCCGGCCCAGCTCATCTCGTACTCGGGATTCGTGGCCCAGGACCACAGAATCCCCCGGATGGAAATAAGCACCAGTACCGGAAACACCCACAGGGCCATCTTCTTTATGTCGTCGAAATTGATGTGGATGGCCAGCATCAAGAGAACGCCCGGCATGCCGTAGCTGGTGTGCCCCACCTCGCAGGCCATGCCCAGAAAGGCCACGCTCCAGACGCTCTTGGTCTTCTCGTAGACGTAAAGCCCGTAGAGCCCAACGGCCAAAGTGAAGAGCACGTTGCCCTGGGGGAAGGGATAGCGGAAGGCGAAATGGTAGACGGCCTGGGAGGCCAGGGCGAAGAGCGAGAGCCGCCCCAGGTAGCCGGTGACGTCGCGGGTGTGGCGGAAGCCTTCGGCGATGAGATAGGCGAACAGGGGAAACACGGTCCGGCCTATCACCCGGAGTATGGTAACGTCCGGGAAGAAGATGATCCCGATATGGTCCACCACCATGAGCGCGCAGGCCAACAGCTTCATCTGCGAGGAGTCGAAGGACATCCCTTGCGGGCGCGGGCTGACGTCGGTCATGGCGAACCTCCGGTGTTATTCTATATCGCGGTCCCTGAACCCCAAGAGATACAGCACGGCGTCGAGCCCCAGGGTGGAGATGGCGTGCCCGGCCCCCTCCTTCACCACTGGCTTGGCCCGGAAGGCTATGCCAAGGCCGGCAAGATTGAGCATGGGCAGGTCGTTGGCGCCGTCGCCCACGGCGATGGTCTGCATGAGCGAGATGTTCTCGCTGGCCGCGATGGTCCGAAGCAGCTCGGCCTTGCGCTGGGCGTCCACGATCTCCCCGTCCACCTCACCGGTAAGCTTGCCGTCCTCGATCTTCAACTTGTTGGCGTGCACGTAGTCGATGCCCAATTTGGCCTGGAGCTTCTCGCCGAAATAGGTGAACCCGCCGGAAATAACGGCTGTCTTGTAGCCGAAGCGCTTTAAGTTGCGCACCAGCTTTTCCGCGCCGTCATTCAGGGGGATGTGGGCCGACACCTTGTCCAGCGTCTCCACGGGCATGCCCTTCAGAAGGCTCAGGCGTTTTTTCAGGCTCTGGCGGAAGTCCAGCTCGCCGCGCATGGCCGATTCCGTGATGGCGGACACCTCAGTGCCAACGCCCCAGGCCTTGGCCAGTTCGTCGATGACTTCCACCCGGATGAGCGTGGAGTCCATGTCGAAGGCCACCAGGCGGCGGTTTCGGCGAAAGGCGTTGTCCTCCTGCAGGGCGATGTCCACGCCCATCTGCGCGGCTATGGCCAGGAAGGACTTGCGCATGGCGTGCACGTCGCCCGGGTCGCCGCGCACCGAGAATTCGATGCAGGCCGGGCGCATGGCGTCGGCCTCGTCCAGGGGCGGGCGGCCAGTGAGGCGGTTGATGGACTGGATGTTCAGGCCGTTGGAGGAGATCACCTGGGACACGGCGGCCACCTGGGCGGCGCTTATGGTGAGCCCCAGAAGCGAGACGATCCAGCGGGGCTTGCCCGCGGACTCCACCCAGCTCGAGTAGCCCTCGGAACTGACGGGGGTGAATTTGCAGCTGATGCCCATCTCGTGCGCGCCGTAGAGCAGGTCCTTGACCACGGCAGCGGATTCTCCGCCCTCGGGGATGCGGATGAGAATGCCGAGCGACAGGGCGTCGTGGATGACGGCCTGGCCCATGTCCAGGATGTCCACGCCGTACTGGGCCAAGAGGCCCGAGACGGTGGAGGCGATTCCAGGGCGGTCGGCGCCGAATATGTGCACGAGCATGAGGTCTTTCATGAATGGTCCTTGATGCGTAAGCTCGGCGGATGTTTCCACAAAATGCGGCCGGGGTAAATGCCCGCGTGGGGTTCGGGCCTGGCGCGCCGCGAGAAATCCCCCGTATCGTCACCGGTTGTCAACGCCAACATGCCGGTGCTTGCGAAAATGGGCCAGGAGAACATACGTAAAGCCGCACACGGAGGGCACAATGCGTCTTCTCGCCACGCTCTTGGCCGCAACAGCATTCCTGTTTCCGCTCATGGAGGATAAAGCCCTGACAGCCACCACATCCCCCCTCGTCATCGGCCATCGGGGCGCCTGCGGCTACCGCCCGGAGCACACCCTGGCCTCCTATGAGCTGGCCGTGGAGCTCGGCGCGGACTACATCGAGCCGGACCTGGTATCAACCAAGGACGGCGTGCTGGTGGCCCGCCACGAGAACGAGATCGGCGGCACCACGGACGCGGCCCAGAAATTCCCGGACCGCAAAACCAAGAAGATCATCGCCGGCAAGGAGGTTGAGGGCTGGTTCACCGAAGACTTCACCCTGGCCGAGCTGAAAACGCTGCGCGCCAAGGAGCGCCTGGAGTTTCGGGACCACTCATTTGACGGCAAGTTCGACATCCCCACGCTCGACCAGATCATCGAGCTGGCCAAGAAAAAGAGCGCCGAAACGGGGCGCACCATCGGCATCTATCCCGAAACCAAGCACCCCACGTATTTCCGCTCCATCGGCCTTCCCCTGGAGGAGCCGCTGGTCGAGGCGCTTAAACGCGCTGGCTGGGACAGGGCGGATTCGCCGGTGTTCATCCAGAGCTTCGAGTACGCCAACCTGAAAGCCCTGAAGAAGATGATCGACGTGCCGCTGATATTTCTCATGGGAGAGCCCGACATGCGGCCCTATGATTTCGTGATGGCCGGGGACACGCGGACCTACGCGGACCTGACCAGGCCCGAGGAGCTTAAGATAATCGCCACGTTCGCCAAGGGAATAGGGCCGTGGAAGCGGCTCATCGTGGGCGAGAACCCGGACAAGACCCTGAAGGCTCCAGGGAGCCTGGTCGCGGACGCGCACGCGGCCGGGCTGCTGGTTCACCCCTACACGTTCAGAAACGAAGCGCGCTTTCTGGCCGCCGACTACAAGGGCGACCCCCAGGCGGAGTATCTCCAGTTCTTCACGCTCGGCGTGGACGGGGTGTTCTCGGACTTCGCGGACACGGCGGTGAAGACCAGGGAGGCGTTTTTGAGGAAATAGCCGGCCCGCGACTATTTTTGGTCATGAACAAGGCCACGTGCGCGACTTGTCAGTCAAAATCTTCTTGATGGCGCGAATGCGTTTGCTTTCGCGGATGGGATCGACGGTGATGATGGCCCTTTCCGGGGGGGGCGGGTTGGCCATGGACCTACTCGCAACCTTGTTAACATATCTGAATATATCACTAAATTTATAGAATTTTGTCGAGGCGACGAGTTGGTTGTAACGCCGAAAATGATATGGAAATGGTGGCAATCACAGGCGATATAAAATTGATAAGTAAATACAATGCATAGAAAGTGTTTCGAAAATACCTATTGACAAATTTCATGTATCGATAAAAATACGTGGCTATCCCCTTAACTCCGCATAGGTGACAGGGGTGGCACTGGAGCAGGCCCTCAAGAGGCGGTCGAAGCCCTGCCCAGGCCAGAAACGGCGGTTGAATCGGTAGCAGAATTCATCGAGGTATTTTTGAAGATGC